>CALZMK010000053.1 GCA_945788545.1 uncultured Prevotella sp. | reverse complement strand
ATCTGCCCGAGGAGCGCGCCATCACCACCAAGGAGGAGATGCTCGACGAGATGTGTGCCACTCTGGGTGGACGCGCTGCCGAGGAACTCTTCATCGGCAGAATATCCACGGGAGCGATGAACGACCTGGAGCGCGTCACCAAGAGTGCATACGGAATGGTGGCATACGCCGGTATGAGTGAGAAACTGCCCAATATCTGTTATTATAACAATAATGAATACTCATTCCAGCGCCCGTATTCTGAGACTACAGCCAAGATTATGGACGACGAGGTGCTGAAGATGATCAACACCCAATATGAGAGGGCAAAACAGATTCTCGAGGAACACAAGGAGGGGCATGCACAGTTGGCCGACATCCTTGTCCAGCGTGAGGTTATCTTTGCCGACGATGTCGAGAAGATTTTCGGCAAGCGCCCATGGGCAAGTCGCAGTGAGGAACTGCTTGAGGCTCAGCGCAAGGCTGAGGCCGAGGCAATGGCTGAGCAGCGCGAAAAGGAACTCGAGGCACAGGGCACGAGTCTGGAGCAGAAGGTGAAAGAGGATAAGGAGTCTAAGGAGTCATGAACAACTTTATAGCAAGAACAATCACAGGCATACTCTTTGTTGCGACGATAGTAGTGTGCTTTCTCAATCCCACGGCAATGATATTCCTCTTTGCCCTTGTGACGGGATTGACGGTATGGGAATTTACGGGTCTTGTCAACGACAGGGCCGGCGTGTCGGTCAACCGTTTCATATCCACCGTGGCGGGAGTGTATTTCTTTCTCGCCATGGCAGGCACTACGAGCGGATTCACGTCATCCACAGTATTCATCCCTTATCTCATCACAATCGTATATCTGTTTATCGCCGAACTGTATGCCAAGCAGGAAGACCCCATACACGACTGGGCTTACACGATGATGAGCCAGATGTATGTGGTGTTGCCGTTCTCGCTGTTGAATATGCTTGCGTTCCGTGCAGCCCCCGAGGGCATCATGTATGTATATACCTTGCCGTTGAGCGTGTTTGTGTTCCTTTGGGTGAACGACACAGGAGCTTATTGCTGCGGTTCGCTCTTTGGCAAGCATAAGCTCTTTCCACGTATCAGTCCGGGGAAAAGCTGGGAAGGCAGCATCGGTGGCGGCATCTTCGTACTGGCAGCGGCGGCATTGGTGTGGTATCTCACCTACATTTATGATATGAACCCCACAGGCATGGGTATGTGGGAGTGGATGGGGCTTGGACTTGTCGTTGCTGTGTTCGGCACATGGGGCGACCTTGTGGAGAGTCTCTTCAAGCGCACTCTCGGCATCAAGGACAGCGGAAACATATTACCAGGTCATGGCGGTATGCTCGACCGGTTCGACTCGTCGCTGCTTGCCATCCCCGCCGCTGTTGTATATCTGTTCACCATAACATTATTATAAATGGGAAATATTCAGGAGGTAACCCTTGCGATGGTTCACGACAAGGCGCATAAAGTGATATACAACGACTTTATGCTCCTTGACGACAACTTCGACGACAAGGTGTTCAAGGGATTCACCTACACAGGCAATCCCATAAAGATACTCTTCGTCATGCAGATGATGTGCGTCAGAGGAAGGATGCGCATAAGGGTGAATCTCAAGGAGATGGTGGTCGAGGCAAACGACATACTGCTTATCACTCCTGGTTCGATAATCGACATGGTGGTGTGCGAGGGTGACTGTCGCATGGCTGTCATGCACATCGACAACGCCAAGATTTCTCGTCAACCCACTCTTAAGATTATGTTGCAGTTTCGCTCAATCATAAAGTATGATAGTTTTATCACTCATCTTGGTGAATTGACGATGAAGCAGATTGTGAATGGCTACAAGATGTTGTGCACCATTGTGAACGACCTTGAACTGCGCTACAAGGACGAGGCGTTGGAGGGATGTTTTCAGATGATGATTTCCTATTGGATGAGTGAGATTGTGAGACAAAATGAAATGGAGCCTGAAATAAAAATCTCGCGCAATGAGCAGATATTCAATACATTCCTAGGATTGGTGCGCAAGAACTATATGAGGAATCGGGAGGTGTCGTATTATGCTGACAAACTGTGTATCACGCCCAAGTATTTGGGAGTTGTGGTGTCGCAGGTGAGCAAGCGCCGACCGCTCGACTGGATTCGCGACTATGTCATCCTCGATGCCAAGGCAATGCTACTGACGCGCGAATACAGTATTCAGCAGATTAGTCAGATGCTCAATTTCCCCAACCCATCCTTTTTCAGCAAGTATTTCCGCGAGGCAGTAGGCTATTCTCCAAGCAAGTTTCTCAACATGGATGGCGAGTGAAAATGCATTCCCGTGTTTTGTTTTCTAAGAATTTTGTTTACTTATTTTATTGCATTCATATTGTCTTTTTCTCAATATTTATAGGTTAATCGAATTTTGGGCATCGCATAAGTGTAAAAATACAGTTTAAGAGATGCTTTTATGGAATTCGTTAGGATTTGTCTCATATATACCTCTTATGTTTATAAATCGGAACGAATTGTTAAAATTTCAACGAAAAAATTTCCATATTGACCAAACGTTTTCTATATTGACCAATGATTTTCAAGAATTATGATTACCTTTGTAAACGCTTTTGTTATAGGTTTTGGATGCAATTCTAAAATGCCGAATTGATTTAATAGTAGTCAAAAACGCATGGAATGGTTATCTGTAAAATATTGAACAATTTAAAACGTACAAAAAATAATTATGAATTTATCATGTGATATATATACTTTTGAGGCTTTGGCCCACTTTATGCGTGGTGCTATTACGATGTTCTTCATATTCTGGAGCGTCATTCTCTGGAAATATCGGAATCGCAATCGAATGATGCACTTGATGCACCTTGCCTCCATCCTGCTGGCTATATGTTATCTGAAGGATATCGTCTTCGTATTTTATGATTGGAAATACTCAGAGTATCTTAATAATATGACAGGCATTATTGACGTGGTTTACCTTCCGGTGATTGCCGCCTTCTTCCTTGAGGTGACCAATCCAGGCATCGTAAATAACAAACAGATGTATGGCGCTATGGTATGCCAGGTAGCATTTATTCCTATATATATATTATTCCCGTATGATGAAGTATGTATTGCTTCATCCATCCTGGCTTACTCCATATCAGTCACCACGGTTATCTATGTGCATATCTTTGTAATCAGGTATAGAAAGAGAATGTTCGAAACCTTCTCTTATACAGAAAACATAGATGTACAGTGGGTGCTATTCTCATGTTATGCCTACTTTTTATCTCACATTCTTTATTCAATAGCGTTCGAGTTTACCACATGGATAAGTGAGACTGTTTTCAATATGATAGGCATGTTGCTATGGCTGATAGTGTTCAAGATGGCATGCAAGCATCGGATATTGAGGATGCTCTTTGGAAAGGCCCCAGCAAATGATGGGACGGAAACTGAGACTGATGTTTTTGATTCGTCGGACACTCTTGATGAAGTTCCTGATGAAGCTTTATATTCAGATAATGAATCAATAATCTTAGATGATAATAATATGATAAGGACTACCAAACAAATCCGCGAGAAGCATATAGCCTCTCTGCTTCCTAAAAAAATGGAAGAGAAGAAACTGTATTTAAATCCCAAATTGACTATCGTTGATATAGCGGTTGTATTAGGTACCAACAAGACTTATCTTTCCGACTATCTCAACAATACCCTCAAAGTCACTTTCCATGATTATGTCAACCAGTTCCGCATAAAAGAGGCATGTATGATTATTAATAATATGGATGCTAATGACAAGCTGACTATGGTTGAAGTTGCCACTAAGAGCGGTTTTAACTCCATTTCTTCATTCAACCGCTATTTCTCTAAGATAGAGGGTATAAGCCCAAGGCAATATTTCATTGACCATTTGACTCGATAATATGGAATTAAAATTTTGGGGTATTAATAAATAAATTATTGGAACGCGTTCCAATAATTCATGGAAATTAAAGAATTAAAAAATTAAAGAATTAAAGTTTTCATCCACGATGACATCC
Organism: uncultured Prevotella sp.; assembly: GCA_945788545.1. Next base: position 3,869 of record CALZMK010000053.1, on the reverse strand, counting down.
ACGATAACATCCGCTGTAGGGTCTTACTTTATGTAAGACCGCCTATGCGGAGCCCATTCAGCACAGAAGCCATCTGGGGGTGCGGTCTTACATAAAGTAAGACCCTACAGCAATGAGGGGCTGCGCATGATAATCTGTGATAATCAAAATATCTTTAGATATAAAAAATCTGTGATAATCTGTGGACAAAAAACTATCTGTGGATAAAAAAGACAATAGATTATGTTTGACTACAGTTATACGCCCGAGAAGACTCTGCGCACGGGCGAGATTCCGCCTCTTCTTTAGAGTGAACAGAAGAAGGTGACGAGGAAGGGAACTGAGAAATCCACGCAGAAGCCGTGGAAGATGGAGACGATGATGAAGTCCTGTCCCGCAGTACGGGTAATGATGGGTAGGGTGGTGTCCATGGTTGTGGCGCCACCCATACTTATTGGTGCCAATTTGCCAAAGTACTTTGCCAACAACGGTGCACAGAGCAACGTCAATATCTCGCGCATGATATTGGCAAGAAGGGCTATAGTGCCAAGTTCCGCTCCCTTGTATTCGGTGATGAAAATGCTCGACAGGGAGTAATAGCCAAAGCCCGAACCGATGGCGAGACAGTCGAAGAGATGGCGATGGGGGAGTAGGGCAGAGGCTGCCGCTGTTCCTGCCAACGAACCTACTATCGTCATTATCGGCAACATCATAAGTCGGGGGTTGACACTGCGGAAACTCTTCAGTGTCTTCGTGTCGCTGCCAATGCTTATGCCTACGCAAAACATGAGGGCGTAGAGGATAATAAATGAAGAATGAAGAATGAAGAATGAAGAATGGCTTAAATGAAGAGTGAAGAATGAAGAATTAAGGCCTACGGCAATTCCTAATGCGAAGAAGGCGATGATGATGAGGCTGCCTTTCATTTGTCGGCCTCCTTTCTTGACACATATTTCCATAGCAACCATGAGAAAAGGATGGTGCCCAGGGAGCCGCCGATAGTGAGCAACAGAGCCTCGAGGCCGAGTGTCTGCAAACCGCCGATAATACGCGGATTGCTGCCCACCTCAATACCAAGCAGGAAGAGCAATAGCCAGATTAAGACAGTGATGATGCGCGAAATAAACCGGATATTCCTTTTCCGGAGAAGATAACCCACGGCAATGCCGCAGAACATTATTACGACGACTGTGAGCATGGCAATGTGTTATTTCGCTACTGTAGTATTCTCGGCGAATGCCATAATCATTCCAGTAATTAATCCCGCTATGGCGATAAACAATACGATAGACAGAAGGTGTACCACTATCACTTTGCGTATCGTAGTCCTCCATTTATATCCGAAGATATACTTGTAATCCCATACGAACAGGGTGAATAGCAACCACCAAGGTAGGGGATAGAAGGCATAGTCTTCCTTTCCGCTGCTGAATATGGGCAGATATAAAATCGACAATGCCATCATCTGTCCGCTCATGAACACCTGGGTGAAGAAATGCTCTGCCATCGTGGATTTCGGTCGGGTGGGAGACTTGCGGAAGACCCACCATGCAAACAGCATGAAGAAGGAGTGAAGGCAAAGGAGTTCCACTGCCTTATGCTGATCCATCCACTCCACAATACTCTTTACTCCCGTCATCATCTCCTGTGCCGACACCTTCTTTCCATTGAAAGTGATGATAGTGTTATTATTGTTTTTTTCAAATTCTTTTTGCACACTCTCGTCACTTAATCCGCTTGTGAGCTGTTGGGTGATAGTCTTTTCGCCGAGCAGCGACGACTCCACGGCAAAGAAGATGCACAGCACGAAGAGCATCTTCACCGGTGGGAAGAAAGGCATGCGCTTGCCGTCGAGGTATTCGCCTATCATCTGTCCAGGGCGGTAGATAAGGTGCAACACGGTGCGCAGAAGTGAGCGATTGCCCATTCCCCATACCTCAAGTGTTGACATCAATGCCTTCTTGACGGTGAATCGTTGTGTGCTTGCCGGTTGGCCGCACGACGGACAGTAATTACCAATGAATTCGGTGTGGCAGTTGAGACATTCCATGTTTTGGGGAAGTTAAGGAAGTTATATTTGGGAGTTAAGGAGTTAAGCCATTAGTTTTGAGCATCAAGTATCAGCGCAATAACATTTGGCTTAACTCCTTTAACTCCTTAACTCCTCAATATATTTACGCCTTAAAGTTCTCCAAGTCCTCAGCCTTGAAGGCCTTGATGTAGGCATGATGTGCAGCGCACTCGGCCTCGGCGTGGCGAACAAAGACGTTGACACTCTTCTTGAACAACTCGGGAGCGCGTGTGGCATCCTCAAGCAGCAGGATAGACATAAGGATGTCGGCAGTCATCTCGTAGAGACGGCGTGCGAGGAAATCCTGAAGATCCTGGTTGCCCTGCTCCTTCACATAGTTGAGGGCATCCTCATACAGCTCGATGAGCTTGGCGATACGCGCGCGCATCGGAGCTGCACACTCGCAGATAGGACGCTCCATCATCTCGTTCATAATAGAGAGATATGTGCCGTTGGTGATGTAGCGGATGGCAGCCACCACCTGCAACTGAGTAGTACCCTCGTAGATAGAGAAGATGCGCGCATCGCGATAGAGGCGCTGGCTCTTATACTCCATGATGAAGCCCGAACCGCCGTGAATCTGTATGGCGTCGTAGGCATTCTGGTTGGCATACTCGGAGTTCATACCCTTTGCCAACGGAGTGAAGGCATCAGCAAGGCGAGTGTATTTCTTCTGCTCGGCGCGCTCCTCGGGAGTGAGCTTGCGCTCGCGGGCGATGTCGTCGAGAGCCTTGTAGATATCCACATAGCGTGCTGTCTGATAGAGGATGGCACGTCCGGCATCCAGTTTGGCCTTCATGCGCGAGAGCATGTCATAGACGGCGGGGAAGTCGATGATGGCAGTGTCAAACTGCTTGCGCTCCTTGGCGTATGCAAGACCCTCGTTGTAGGCAGCCTGGCTGACACCCACCGACTGTGCGGCAATACCCAGACGTGCACCGTTCATCAGGGCCATCACATACTTGATAAGACCCATGCGTGTGCTTCCGCAGAGTTCGCACTTGGCGTTCTTATATACGAGCTCGCATGTGGGCGAACCGTGGATACCGAGCTTGTGCTCGATGTGGCGTACGGTAACACCGCCGTCGCGCTTGTCGTAGATGAACATCGAAAGTCCGCGTCCGTCGTGTGTGCCTTCCTCAGAGCGTGCGAGCACGAGGTGTATGTCGGAGTCGCCATTGGTGATGAATCGCTTCACACCGTTCAGTCGCCAGCACTTGTTCTCCTCGTCATAGCTTGCCTTGAGCATCACGCGCTGGAGGTCGGAACCTGCGTCAGGCTCGGTGAGGTCCATTGACATGGTCTCGCCGGCACATACGCGAGGGATATACTTCTTGCGCTGCTCCTCGTCGCCAAACTCATAGAGGGTCTCGATACAATCCTGAAGGCTCCAGATGTTTTGGAATCCGGCATCAGCAGCCGATACAATCTCCGAAGCCATTGAATAGGGAGTGATAGGCATGTTGAGACCGCCGTAGCGACGGGGCATCGACACACCCCAAAGTCCTGCCTTGCGGGTGGCGTCGAGGTTTTCGAATGTCTTGGAAGCATATATCATACGTCCGTTCTCGAGGTGTGGGCCTTCGAGGTCAACAGCCTCAGAGTTGGGCTCGATGATATTTGCGGCGATGTCGCCAGTGATCTCGAGCATCTGCTTGTAATTCTCGATAGCGTCGTCGAAGTCAACGGGAGCGTCGGGATACTGATCCTTGTCGGCGAAGTTGCGCTCCTTCAGTTCAACGATGCGTTTCATTTCCGGATGATTGAGATAGAACTCAAACTCAGGATGGTCACTATAATAGTTTGCCATTTTCTTTCT
>CALZMK010000052.1 GCA_945788545.1 uncultured Prevotella sp. | reverse complement strand
GGCTAATAATATTCGATATCGAGTTTTTCGCTTACATTGAAGTCCTCATTATAGCCGTCGGCATATACGTACTTTATGCGGAAACCGGAATATTCCTTGGGAACATAAAGTTTGTCGATGAGATGCCACCTGGGCTCGCCGAAATCATGCGACTTACGATTGAGGATAAGGACATCTGAGAGATAGTCGATGTCGTAGAATCCTCCACCGATGCAACTGTCGCCAGGCTGCAACAGTTCGGTGTGAAGATAACACATGCCTATCCTCAGATGCCCATCGAGAGTTAATATAAACTTTGGTAATTGCATTGCCTTACCATGTGATGTTCATACCAACAGAGGCGCTGGTGTTGGAGTTAAGCGGAATCCCCTGTTTGCTCACCTTGCCCAACAGGCGGTCCATACCCACGAAGAGATTGAAACCCTTGGGGTGGATATTCACCACCCATCCCATAGATGCTCCGAAACTGCTGACTGCCGCATTTACTCCGCCATTCAACCACTTGAGCGGAGAATAGTTGGCACTCAGTCGGCCCTCGGTCCATGAAAACTTGCCCTGAAGACGTGTGCTGCTCAAGAATCCAAACTTCATGCGCTTGTATGACGGCAGGGTGTATTCAACTCCAAGATTGACAGTGGCTCCAATGCCAGTGGTGCGACTGCCCTGGTCGCCCTCGTCCTTAAGATGAACGAAGTCGGTAAACTGGTCGCCAAGGTCGTCAAACTTGTCATCGATAGTCTCGCCGTTATAGTCGTGAGAGACAGACATATCGTTAAATCCGTCAAACTCAAAGGGCTCACCATTATTTACAGCCTGCACATTGTTGCTCCACTTGATAAATCCGAGGTCGAGGAGAGCTGCACTGAATTTCCAGTTGTCGTTCAACTGATACACAGCACCAAGGTCGATAGCCATACCAAAGCCACCTATTCCGCTGCCCTCTACATCTACATCGTCAATCTGCTGATAGGGAGGACGCGAGGCATCGTTATACTCCTTGGTCTCGCTCTTGAATTCAAATCCCTTCAATGAGACGTTTGCCTTTCCGTTGCCTGTGAGCGTCCATCTATTGGGTGCCGAGAGATTGGCCTTGAGATTCTCTATCTTGAGATCGCCACGAGCTGCACCCACAAGCAACTTGAGCTTTGCACCCACTCGCAGTTTTTTGTTTATCTGCCTCGAATGTCCCAGTGCCACCTCAGCAAAGCCTTGCAAGCCCACATTCATCTCGCCGATGTTATACTCGTTGTTGCCAACGCTCTTGGCAAATTCGATAAACTCGTAAGGCAATGACAATCCGAGTGACTGACGCGCATTGATCTCGATGGTGTTGTAACCTCCGAATCCCTTGAATCCAATCGACAACACCGATATTTTCAGGTCTTCCACCAATCGGTTGTCGCCCGATGAGAAACCGCTAAGGGCATCGCCAGCCGAGATATATGGATTGAGGAATGTAGTGAGCCGTTTCTGTCCCGGCTGACCATAGCGTGGATTATCCATAATCACATCCTTGACACCAAAGTTGCCCTGTGTGCTCACATTCACATTGCCAAGCGCGGGAATGGAGAAGTAGGTCTGTTCATTGCCGTAGGCTGGATTGACGGAGTGACGATACATGAAGTCGTCGAGGAAATAGGCCGAATTGAGATTCTGCGCCTTTGCCGCAACAGAGCCAACGGCGAGCATTGCGGCGAACATATATTTATATGTAGATTTCATAATAATCATTCTTTAAAAATATTATTAGTTGAGGTCGGTCACGAGAGTGCCCACCAACTTTACGTTGATATCCTTGGCCACTAGAGTGTGGGTCTTGGCATTAAGAGGAATACCAGTGACAGTTGAGCCTCCTGCATTGCTCTTAGCCGAACCGCTCACAACGAGTTTCAGACCGTCGAGTTTCTTGAGTGCCCCATTCTTGGGAGTGAGTTTCACCTTCACTGGCGAAACGACAGCATCCACTCCATTTGCCGATGCAGCCACCTCGCCTGTCACCTCGACAGTCACCTCATTACTGAGGTCCTCACCATTCAATCCAATTGGCTTGGCATCAACATTTAGATACACCGGCACACGATTTTCCACATTGGCAGTGAGTTCGATATATCCACCCTCCTTGAGGTCAAAGTCATCGATGTCGTCATTCCATCCGTCTAGATTGTCGCTATATACAATGTTGGCATCCTCGCCAAATGCCAATGGAGCCATAATCTCGTATTCAGGAGCAACGGTATATGTCTTGCCCAACTCAAGCGATGCGGTGCGACTTGCATCGGCCCATGCCGTGGCGGTGAAACTAATCTCGCTTGCCACAGTGGGATACAACACCTGCTTAAGGTCGTCCTGCTCAATCACCTGGTCATAATCTTCGGGATTGGTCAGCTCACTCTTCTTGCGGCAAATACAAACCCTTGTGGATGAAGAGGAACCGGCTCCTGCTGGATTGACAATGATATTTTCATTCAACTTTATCGACCCTTCAACTCCGTCGCGCTTGTATTTGATTACTCCAGCAATCAATCCGCCCACTGTCATGTCGGTGGTCAATGTCAATGCAATCTGCGGATTCTCGATGTCAACCTTCACCCCTTCCTCGTTGAGGAAGTCGGGCAGACCAGAGATGGAGGTATGACCAAGATTATCAAGTTGGATTGAGGGAGAGAAACGTCCAGTGACATTGGTGAGTTGGATGTCGTTCATAAAACTGATACCACTCTTAATGGTGCATTTCGACGGGTCAACTCCCGAGGTGATGTTGATATCCTCGGCAATCTTGATACCCATGTTCACCTTTCCTTCCATATCCACTTTGCCCCCGGCAACAGTCAGTTTTCCCGTTTCGTCTTCAGCACCTCCGAAAGTGAGGCCCTTAATGGCGATGACAATCTTCTGACTTTCGGATGTGCTCACATTGGTGAACACCAACTTATTGCCATTCTTGGAATATTCCGATGTTGACTCGCTTACCTCAAAATCCATAAATGAAGGCAAGGTGAGCGACAACTCCGTAACCTTACTTACCAGTTTGCTAATGTTTTTGTCGAACGAGATGTTGAGAGACATCTCTGAATATACATCCGCCCTTTTGAGTTCTACAACCTCAGCAGGCACACTACCATTATATACAAACGAACCGACATTCATCTCATCGCTGAAATTGACTGCGGCACGCGATGCAGCCCTCTTGGGCGAAGGTGCGGCATACTGCGACAAGTCGAGCACAAAGTCGAACGACTCGGCACTGGCTTTCTTCACTGTCACCGAACTGATACTTGTAGTGGTGGGGGGGACAGTCTCTCCTTTCTTGAAGAACCTGTATGTGCCGTCAACGTCTTCCTTAACATCACCGTTTTCCTCAAGGTCGAGCACCTCACTCAACTTGATTGTCGTAGTGGAACTTGTCGGGATACTTAACTCACCTCCTCCGACACCGACAGTCAGGTCGATATCGTCCAAATCGTAGTTATTGTCGGTGCACCCCGTGACAACTGCACCGCCTAAAAGGAGCAATGCGGAAACCATCATTTCCCCAATTAAGTCTTTTCCTGTGTTTCTTTTCATACCTAAATAATGTTTTAGTTTTTGGGGCAAAATTAATAAAAAAAGTAAAAACAACCAAATATTTTTAATATAAAATTTTATATTTCATAAAAAAACTTTAGAAATGACGTATTTATCGATAAATTATTATATCTTTGTAGAGCAAATCAAAAAACAATAAAATGAAAAAACTAATCTTAAATGCATTAGCATTACTATGTCTGAGCCCAAACTGCATAGCCAAAGGCTATCAGACCATTATCGTAAACGGCGAAACACTGGAGGGTAAAAATGTAGTATCAATTACATTCGACGGCGATGACGCCAATCTACTTCTCTCCGACAACTCCACCCTAAACATCAATATGGAAAAGGTGGAAATCCTCTTCAATGCAAACTCCACAGGAATCGAGGAGCTACGCACCAGCGTGTTCAACTACAACGGCATCGTGGATGACTATCTCGTAATAGGAGGTATCACACCATTTACTGCCATTGCCATTTACGACTCTGCGGGACGGTTGCGCAATCGTGTGAATGCTGACAGCGGTGCCACAAGCATATATGTGGGCAACCTCGGCAAAGGAATATTTACAGCCAAGGCGGGGAAACACGTTATCAAATTTGCAAAGAAATAAATAATTAAAGACATAGAACAAATGAAGAAGACAAACTACTTGATGGCAATGATAAGTCTCATGATTGCGATACCTATGACGGCACAGACTAAGAATGAGACAAACAGGGATTTCAACAACAATCAAATGCACATTGTCACCACCGACAATAATGTACACTACTATAACACCTCTGAGGTGGCGAAAGTAAGATTCGAAGGCAATAAGACATTCATCACATCCACGGGAAACTCATCCGACGACATTTACGACGGCAACGCGAGTTCTATCGGATTCTCGCTAAAGGCCCGACCACTCGCCAGCGGACAATTCAGCGTGGAGGTGGGAAAAGTGGAAATCACCGAGGCAAAGGGATGGCAAGAGTCGCTCTATCTGAAATGGATGCCATTTGCCAATGCCGAATCATATAATGTATATGTCAAGGGAGGACAATACACCGAATACACCCGCATAGACAGGGAACTGGTGAGAGACTACGGCACGTATGCCAGAGCCGACATCCCTGGACTTATGGCAGCAAACGGATATAGCGTCAAGGTGGTGCCTGTGACAGGGGGAAATGAGGTGGAGAATGCGGCAAGCGAGGCTACTGGCATTAACGTGGTGAACTACAGCCGCGAGGGATTCGCCCATCTCAACTACCAAGGCATCGGCGCATACAACGACGACGGAACACTCAAGGCCAACGCCAAGGTGCTATATATTACAGCCGCAACAGCCAAGACGGTGACGACAACAGTGAGGGTGGATAAGAAAGACGTGGAGAAAACCGGCTTACAGACCATCATCGACGCTTATCAGAAGGGCAGCGACACTACCCCACTCGCCATACGTATCATCGGAAAAATCAGCAAGGACGACCTCGACAAAGTATCCAGCTCGGCAGAGGGACTGCAGGTGAAAGGCAAAAACTCATACTCCGAGATGAACATCACGATTGAGGGTGTGGGCGATGATGCCACCATCAGCGGGTTTGGCATACTGGTGCGCAACTGCAAGGGAGTGGAGCTACGCAACTTCGCCATCATGTTGTGCATGGACGACTGCATATCACTCGACACAGACAATTCCAATATATGGATTCACAACATCGACCTCTTCTATGGTCAAACAGGCGGTGATGCCGACCAAGCCAAAGGCGATGGCACAGTCGATCTGAAGTCAGGAACGAAATACGTCACCATCAGCTACAACAGGTTCTGGGACTGCGGCAAGTCGTCGCTCTGCGGAATGGGTGGTGACGATGCCAACTACATCACCTACCACCACAACTGGTTTGACCACAGCGACTCGCGCCATCCGCGCATCAGGTGCATGAGTGTGCATATATGGAACAACTACTTCGACGGAGTGGCAAAGTACGGAGTGGGCACCACCACCGGAGCAAGCGCCTTTGTGGAAGCTAATTACTATCGCAACTGCAACAAACCGATGCTCATATCCATGCAAGGCTCCGACATCGGAAGCGACGGCAAGGGAACATTCTCAAGCGAGGACGGAGGCATAATCAAGTCGTACGGAAATATCTTTGCCGAAAGATCGAAGAATTTCAAGTACGTGACATATCAGACCAACAACGTGGAGTTTGATGCCTATGAGGCCACAACAAGGGAAGAGACTGTGCCATCCGATGTAAAGGCAAAGAAGGGCGGAGCCGTATATGACAACTTCGACACTAACGACGCCCTGATGTATGCCTATGCACCCCAATCCGCAGTGAATGTACCTGCAAACGTGACTGGAGCCTACGGGGCGGGAAGACTCAACCATGGTGATTTCTCATGGGATTTCACGGGCAAGGATTCCGACTACAATGTGGACACCGATCTCAAGACTGCCCTTCAGAACTACAAGTCATCACTAAAAGGTATATTCGGTGCAGAATCAACCCCTGACGAAAGTGGTGAAGAAGGAGGAGAAGAAGGTGGCGACGAGGGCGGAGACGATAGCGGCGAAAGCACGCCTATCGAGGGTTCCATCGGATGCGATTTCCAAAACAAAGCCCCATCGAACTCTGCATTCACGGTTTCGGGCAACTACAGCGACTCAAAGGGTACAGCAACTGTTGACGGAACGACCTACACCATTTGTCTGAAGATTGAATCATCTACATCTATCTCGTTCACTACTACCGAAGAAATGAAGATGACGCTATACTTCGGCAGCGGTGACTCTAAATGCAGTATCAAGGTAGATGGGACGAAGGTAAACGGTGATACCAGTAGCAAAACTCTTTCCACCACAATAGCTGCCGGTAGTCACACACTTACCAAAGCAGACTCCTGCAACCTCTTCTATATAAAACTGGAGAAAACAAATTAAATACTCAACTTTCGCAAGTAGGGGAAGTTAAAGAAGAAGTTTCCTTGAACTCCCAGAACTCCAAAAGTTGAGCACATGCGAAACTTAAGTTATTAATATAACTTTTCACGAAGATACTTGGCAGTAAAGCCTTCCTGACAACCACTCACCTTCTCGGGAGTGCCCACAACGACCACATTGCCGCCACGATCGCCTCCATCAGGGCCCATGTCGATGATGTGGTCGGCACATTTAATCACCTCAAGATTGTGTTCGATAATGACGATGGTGTGCCCGCGCGAGATGAGGGCGTTGAACGACTCAAGGAGTTTCTTGATGTCGTGGAAATGAAGGCCCGTTGTGGGTTCGTCAAAGATGAACATGGTGGGCACTATTTTCTCCTGACCTATGAAATAGGCGAGTTTGACACGTTGGTTTTCTCCTCCGGAGAGTGTTGATGAACTCTGTCCGAGACGGATATACCCAAGTCCAACGTCCTGCAGCGGTTTGAGTCGCTTGACAATGTCTTTCTGCTCCCATTGGGAGAAGAAATCAATGGCCTCGTCGATAGTCATGTCGAGCACGTCGGCAATGTTCTTGCCATGGAATCTCACCTCGAGGATGTCGCTCTTGAAGCGCTTGCCGTGGCAATGCTCACACTCGAGGACGAGGTCGGCCATAAACTGCATCTCGACGGTGATGACTCCCGCACCCTTACATTCATCACACCTTCCGCCGTCGGCATTAAATGAGAAATACTGGGCGGTGAAGCCCATCTGCTGCGACAGGGGTTGTTCGGCATATAATTCGCGGATGAAATCGTAGGCCTTGACATAGGTGGCAGGATTGGAACGTGTGCTCTTGCCAATGGGGTTCTGATCGACAAACTCCACATGCTGTATCGCCTTGATGTCGCCAGAGAGCGAACCATATTCGCCAGGGGCGTCGCACACCTCACCGATATGACGCTTCAGGGCAGGATAGAGTATGCCCTTGACAAGACTCGACTTGCCCGAACCGCTCACTCCAGTGACTACTGTCATCACATTGAGCGGGAAGGCGACATCGACACCCTTTAGATTGTTCATTCGCGCTCCCTTCACCTCAATCTTCATATTCCACGGACGACGGCTCTTGGGCAGGGGAATGGCATCCTCGCCAGAGAGATATTTGAGTGTATGGGAGGGATTGTTGATTATTAATGACTGATTATTGAGGATTGATGAGGTTTCGCCCTGCCATACTATTTCTCCTCCCAGACGACCGGCGTCGGGTCCCACGTCGATGATATAGTCGGCTGCACGCATTATCTCCTCGTCGTGCTCAACGACAATCACGGTATTGCCTATGTCGCGCAGTTGCTTCAATACGCGAATAAGTCGATCGGTGTCACGACTATGCAAACCGATACTTGGTTCATCAAGAATATAGAGCGAGCCCACCAGACTGCTGCCGAGCGA
>CALZMK010000051.1 GCA_945788545.1 uncultured Prevotella sp. | reverse complement strand
ATAGTGGCTGGAGGCAAGGGACTGCGCATGGGAAGTGATATTCCCAAGCAGTTCCTTCCCATCAACGGACTGCCGGTGCTCATGCGCACCATCCGCCGATTCCGCGAATACAGTGCCGACATCAATATTATCCTCGTCCTGCCTAAGTCACAGCAGGCTTATTGGCACTCTCTATGCGAAGAGTATCATTTTGACGAGAGATACAGTATTGCCGATGGTGGTGACACCCGTTTTCACTCGGTGAGCAACGGTTTGTCACTCGTTCCCGACGATGCCGAGGGCGTGGTCGGAGTGCACGATGGTGTGCGCCCCTTCCCCTCCATCGATGTCATTGCCAGCTGCTATTCCACGGCTCGCGCCAAAGGGGCTGTCATTCCTGTCATTCCTGTGGTTGAGACGGTACGCCATCTCGAAGACAACGACAGCAAGACGGTGTCGCGCGATGAATACCGACTTGTGCAGACTCCCCAGACATTCGACATCCAACTGCTCAAGCGTGCTTATCATCAACCCTTCACTCCCATGTTTACCGACGATGCATCGGTGGTGGAGGCTCTTGGCGAGAAAATCACTCTCGTCGATGGCAATCGTGAGAATATCAAAATCACAACACCATTTGATCTCAAAATCGCCGAGGCGCATTTAAGAAATTAAAGAATTAAAAAATTAAAAAATTAAAGTTCGTCAGCCACCGTTCTTGCGAGTTTTCTCGCGAGCCTAATATAAAATAATGCCCACTATCCTCGATTCCGAAATCAAATACCTCCCCGGTGTAGGCCCTCAAAGGGAAAAGGTGCTGAGAGACGAACTCGGCATCCACTCCTTTAATGACCTACTGCTATATTTTCCTTATAAATATATCGACCGCAGTAAGATTTATCGTATCAGGGAAGTAACCACCGAAATGCCTTATATCCAGATAAAAGGGCATATCATGGGATTTGAGACATTCAAGACAAGTCCGCGAAAGGAGCGCGTCGTGGCCCACTTCACCGACGGCGAGAGCATAATGGACCTCACATGGTTTGCAGGAGGCAAATATGCTAAGACCAACTATAAGATTGGCAAAGAATATATCATCTTCGGCAAACCGAACGTGTTCAACGGGCGTATCAACGTGTCGCAACCTGACGTTGACCCTGCCGAGGAAATGCAGACACAAGGTATGGGTATGCAACCCTATTACTCGCTCACCGAGAAGATGCGCAAGGCAGGCTATTCGTCGCGCTTCATCGAACGACTGATGCGCCGACTGCTTGAGCGCATCAACGATATACCCGAAACCCTACCCGACTTTATCCGCAACAAGCGCAATCTCGCCTCGCGCGACTTTGCCCTTCGCAACATCCATTTCCCCTACGATGCCAAGGCATTGGAGGCGGCCCGCGTGCGACTCAAATTCGAGGAACTATTCTATGTACAACTTAACATAGTAAGGTACGCAAGCGACCACCGGCGCAAATACCGGGGATTAGTGTTCTCGCGCATAGGAGAGAAATTCAACGGATTCTTCCACAACTACCTGCCATTCGAACTCACTGGGGCGCAAAAGCGCGTCATCAGGGAGATAAGAACAGATGTGGGCAGCGGGCGACAGATGAACCGACTGCTTCAGGGCGACGTCGGCAGCGGAAAGACTCTCGTGGCACTCATGTCGATGCTCATTGCCCTCGACAATGGTTATCAGGCTTGTATAATGGCTCCCACCGAGATTCTCGCCGAACAACATCTTAACACCATTCGCCAGTTTCTCGGTGATATGGACATACGCGTGGAACTCCTAACAGGAATGGTGAAGGGCAAGAAGCGCCAAACCATCCTCTCCGACCTTGCTCTCGGTAAGGTGGATATCCTCGTGGGCACACATGCCGTTATCGAGGACACTGTAATATTCTGGCAACTCGGACTTGTCGTTGTCGATGAGCAGCACCGCTTCGGTGTGGCTCAACGCGCAAAGCTTTGGGCAAAGAGCATCACTCCGCCCCACGTGCTCGTGATGACAGCTACACCAATTCCCCGCACCCTTGCCATGACCCTCTATGGCGACCTCGACGTGAGTGTCATCGACGAACTGCCCCCTGGTCGCAAACCCATTCACACTCAGCATGTTTTCGATACCCAACTGCCCCGTCTCTACGAGAGCATCCGCCGTCAGGTGAGGATGGGCAGACAAGTGTATGTGGTGTTCCCGCTTATAGAGGAAAGCGAGAAAATCGACCTCAAAAACCTCGAGGACGGATTTGAAGTGCTTCGCGAGGTATTCCCCGAATTCCACATGAGCAAGGTGCACGGCAAGATGAAACCCAAGGACAAGGAGGAAGAGATGCAACGCTTCGTGAGCGGTGAGACACAGATACTCGTAGCCACAACCGTGATTGAGGTGGGAGTGAATGTGCCCAACGCCTCGGTGATGGTAATCCTCGAGGCTCAGCGCTTCGGACTCTCACAGCTCCACCAGTTGCGCGGACGTGTGGGGCGTGGTGCCGACCAAAGCTACTGCATCCTTGTTACGCCATATAAACTCAGCGACGACACACGCAAGCGCATTGACATCATGTGCGACACCAACGACGGATTCCGCATTGCCGAAGCCGACCTCAAACTGCGTGGCCCCGGCGACCTCGAAGGCACCCAGCAGAGCGGTATGGCCTTCGACCTGAAGATTGCCGACATCGCCCGCGACGGACTCCTTGTGCAGTTAGCCCGCGACGAGGCGCAGGCAGTCATCACCAAGGATCCCGACTGTAATCTGCCCGAACACGCAATGTTGTGGCAGAGGCTTCGCGAACTGAAAAAGACCAATATCGACTGGTCGGCCATATCTTAGGTGTTCTAATATAAATGAAACACACCACACTCGCTTTTGTGTGCGAAAACACTTAATAAGCCATAAGAAACCCAATGAAAATGTTAAAGTACCTTTAAAGTTTACCACAAAGGGTACAACTTTGGGGATTTTTTACTATCTTTGCAACGTCGGTTTTACAAAATCGGCATTTTAGGGTATAAATTGTAATTGGATTGTAATTAATATTTTGCCCGCCTTATAACCACAACAGTACCTCACATTGAGGCACTTGATAGATAACTTAAACAAATTATGAGATTTAGAAGACTGAAAACATTAGCAATATTGGCATTGGCGTCTATGGCCTCCCTTCCCGTGATGGCACAGGATCTCCTCGCACGCCAGGCTCCAGTTGACAGAAAGATGAAGGCTGTCGATTCAGTGGCTCTCCACCGGCTCATTCTTAATGAGCAGGCCGAGACACCTGCTGCCGACCTCTATGAGGATTGGAACAATCACTATGCACATCGTGCGACAGCCCTACCCGATACATTCAAGATTAATCTCCGCGGATTCTGTATGCCTACCGAAAACCGCGTGGTGACATCCAACTTCGGTGCCCGTTGGGGACGCCAGCACAAGGGTATCGATGTTAAGGTGTATATCGGCGACACCATCCGTGCTGCCTTCAGTGGCAAGGTGCGCATGGTGAAATATGAGGCTAGAGGCTATGGCAAGTATGTGGTAATACGTCATGGCAATGGTCTTGAGACTATCTACGGCCACATGTCAAAGCACCTCGTGGCAGAGGACGAAATAGTAGAGGCAGGACAGCCCATCGGTCTTGGTGGCAACACTGGTCGAAGCACTGGTTCGCACCTTCACTTCGAGACTCGTCTCTGTGGCGTTGCCCTCAATCCCGCTTTGATGTTCGACTTCAAGAACCAAGATGTTGTGGGCGACTATTACATGTTCTATCGCAACACCTATGAGAAGGAGTCCATCGTTGCCAACCGTCTGCGTGGCGTTGGTGGTACTGGTCGTATTGATGCCAACGATGACATCGAACTTGCCAATGCGGCTCCCGAGGCTTCTTATGCCAAGGATGTGAAGTTCCACAAGGTGAAGCGTGGCGAGACTCTTGCCTCGATTGCCCGCAAGCGTGGCACCACCATCGACGAGATTTGCCGCCTCAACCGCATAGGCAAGAACATCCGTCTCATGCCCGGACAGATTCTGAAATACAACTAATCTTTTATTATATAACTAAAAAAGCCCTGCAAATCGCAGGGCTTTTTTGTTATATCAACGCCACTCCTTCTTGTTTCTTTCCGTCCATCATGATCTTTATCGGATGGTCGAATCTCACGTGGCGCACGTATTGCGTCTCATCCACAGCCGGCATAGCATCGAGGATATCCTGACGGAAGATACCGTCGTTGTTATATGGGTTTATGGTGTAATATCCCACACCGAATGACGTGAGGTTCTGGAAGAAATGCGTTCCTTGACTCGGATCTACCCTATAGTTCTTCAATCCCAACTCTACAATCAGTTTGGCGGCTGAGATATGCGGCCACTTCACCGGTATGCCAAGCCAATGGTCGCTAGAACCCCAGCGTCCGGGACCCACGAGTATATAACTCTTTCCCTCGTCAAGAAACTTGCGGTTGATGCGCTCTACATCCATAGCAATATCAGGATTGTTCACAGCAGTGAAGTTGTCATCCACCTTCACATACACCACATCCGTCACATCCTCACTAATACCATGACCGAGCGAGTTGTGCGAGCGCAACAGGCATTCCTCGTCGGGAATCTTCGTCAGGTCTTCCTCCAACATCTGCTTGCTATCTACTATCGGACGTATCTGCAACAGATAGAACTCACCCGTCTTGTCGTTATTGATATTACAAGCAAACTCAATCTCCACTGGCCTTTTCATCTCCTGCTCACCAAATGTCTGCGACATCTGCAACAGTTCAGGCAAGGGAAACACTCCCTGCTGCAATACTCCACAGAAGGAGATTATCTTGCGTCCGCCCTCGTATATGCCGTCGCGAATCACCTGGTCGTAGGGGTCGTAGGTCGAGGCGATATAGTTGAGCGACCCGTCCTTGTCGGCCTCCTTCACTCTCAGGTTCTTGATGTTGAATCCGTCATCGACCTTGAAGTCCTCGCTCACGTTGGTCATGTCGAGGGCATAGAATCTCGTCTGCGTGTCCCTCAGTGCTGTCTCCATCTCGCTCGTCTGCAACACCTGGTGTGGATGATATGGGCTAACCCTCAACGTCTGACCGCCATCCACGATATATTTTCCGAGTCCCAAGGCAAGACTTGCTATTCCCTCCTCAGCCTTCTCGTCGCCGATGGGATAGTAGTTGATGGAGCGCAGCACACCGCTGAAGTTGGGATAGTAGTGGTCGCCATATTGATGTCCCACCACCTCCTGCAATATCACCGCCATTTTCTCTTGGTCGATCACATTACTCGTGGCAGTCATATACGCCTTCGAGTCCTTGTAATACACCGAGGCATACACGCCCTTGATGGCACACGCCAACATCCTCAGCATCTCGTATTTGTCGTCGCGATAGGGTATCATGTATGTGGAATAGATACCCGCAAACGGCTGGTAATGACTGTCTTCGAGAAGGGACGACGAACGGATGGCTATCGGCGACTTCACCGCATCGAAGAAGGTGAAGAAGTCGGCTATCAGCGAGTCAGGCAACTGCGCCCTGAGGAAGTGGGCAAGTATCTCCTCGTCGGATGCGTCGCTGAGGGCTATCTGATAGAGGTTGTTCTTGTCCATAAACTCGTCAAAGATGTCAGTACATAGCACCACCGTGCGAGGTATGCTCACCGACACTCCGTTGTATTGGTTTAGATCAGGGTGTTTCTTGATGATATTGTCGAGGAATGCCAAGCCTCTACCCTTTCCGCCAAGCGAACCGTCGCCGATGCGAGCAAAGTGGCTGTAGGCATCAAACTTTCCGCGGTCGAACACAGCCACCACTCCGATGTTCTTCATGTGGCGATACTGCACTATGGCGTCAAAGATAATCTGCCTGTGGGCATCCACATCCTGCAGTTTTCTCCACGTCACATGCTTCAGAAATGCCGACACGGGGAAGATGGCCCTTGCGCAGAGCCAGCGGCTCATGTGGTTGCGCGATATATGATAGAGCATCGAGTCGTTGGGAATCTTGAATATATTGTCCTGCAACTCCTTCAGCGAACGTATGCGCATAATCTCCTCGTGGGTCTGCGGGTCGCGGAAGATAAAGTCGCCGAATCCCATGTGCTCCTCCATGATATGCCTCAGATCGACACTCATCTTCTTCGATGTCTTATCCACAAAGCGGAAGTGTTCCTTCTCAGCCTTGGCACGGTTGGCCGACTCCGAGCTTTGCAGTATGAGCGGCACAAACTCATCCCTGCGCCTTATCTCGCGCAGCAGTTTGAGTCCCGCCTCGGGGTCTTTCTCCATCTTCTCGGGCGAATAACCTATTCCCTTCCTGTCGTCGGTCATCATACCGTGGATGGGGAATCTCGTGTCGCTTATCACTCCGAGCGTGTTCTCGTGGTATTTCTCAAATATGGCTATCGCCTCGTCATAACATCTTGCCAACACCACCTTTGGTCTTCCTCTCTTGCGCTGAGCTGCGGCATGGGGATTGAGCGCCTCCTGCGAGAAGTTCTTGCTCTGTTGCAATATATAATTATATAGGTTGGGCAGAATCGACGAATAGTCCCTGATACCGTCCTCCACCAGCAGGATCATCTGCACTCCAGCCTCCTCGATGTCGTGTTCGAGGTTCATCTTGTCCTCAATCAGTTTGATGATCGATAGGATGAGGTTGGTGTTGCCGAGCCAGCAGAAGATATAGTCGAACATCGAGAGGTCCTCGTCCTGCATACGTCGTGTGATACCGTGTGAGAACGGCGTCAGCACCACACATGGGATGTCGGGCGAGTCATGCTTCACCCTTCGCGCCACGTCGAAGGCGTCGTTGTCGGCATTACCCGGCATACATATCACGAGGTCGATGGCGGTAGTGCGCAGCACCTCGTTGGCCTCCTCCGTCGTACTCACCTGGCGGAACGTGGGCGGGTATCTCAGTCCCAAGTCCATATACTCGTCGAATATCTTCTCATCCACACGTCCGTCGTCCTCCAGCATGAAGGCGTCGTATGGGTTAGCCACTATAAGTATGTTGAAGATACGTCGTGTCATGATATTCACGAACGACACATCCTTCAAATAAAATTTATTCCATTCCTGCGGTATTTTAGTATCCATATAATATTGTTGTTTGATTTTGCAAAATTACATAAATAATTCAAGGTTCACAACTTTGTGGACTACAAAGTTGTGAACCTTAATTATATTTAACCATTAACTTCGATGATTGGACAAGGAACGAGCCTACGACGGCTGGTTGCCTCTGTTAATCCTGATGACAAATGCCCACTGGTCGTCGGCAAGGCGTTCGAGGGTGATGTTGCCTCCCATGGCTTGCATGAGTTTGCGACATAGCGGGAGTTCGAGATTGCTGCGACCGCTCTTGGCGGGATTGGTGCGGTTGTTGAACACATCGAACAGGTCTTCTGTGTCTTTTTCGGAGAAGTTGGCAATGCATCCCACCTGTACAACCACCTCGTCCTGATTGCCCCAGAACTTAACAGCCACCTTGCCTGTCATCTTGTAATAGTCGGCATTAACGATGGCATAGCTCACCACTTGGGAGAAGCGCTTGGGGTCGGCCTTGACAAAATGGGGGTTGCCGTCGCCCTCAATGGTGAACTGTATGCCACTGACATTGCCCAGCGCCTCGCGAATATTCATTATTGTCGACTCTACATCCACGTCGGTAAGCGAGAGGTTGAGATTGCCTTCGCCAGCCTTACCAAGGTCTATTATGTCATTAAAGATATTCAGGAGCATACCCTTGTTCTGATTGATAAACGTGAGCAGCTCCTTGTCGTTGTCGTTCATGTTCGACTTGTCCAACATGTCAATAGACATCTGTATGGCATTCAGCGGCGAGCGCAACAGATACCCCATGTTAGTGATAAAGTTCGACTTGCCCTTTTCGTTCTCGCGCGACACGGCGAGCAGCATCTTTGTCTGACGCTTTAGCTTGCGCTCGAAGAACGCTACCACACTGATTAGGATAACAATGGCTATCAGGGCACATACTCCTC
>CALZMK010000050.1 GCA_945788545.1 uncultured Prevotella sp. | reverse complement strand
CTGAGAACAAGTACACATGGTCAAAGTCACGCTCTAAGGAAAGCGACAACTTCATTGTGTACTGGGACAAGTATTATGGCAATACCATCCCGACCAATGCTCCCTCTACCTACAAGGTGGACATCGACGACCTGCTGAAGAAGGCCGAGTTCTTCTATTCTCTCAACATCGGCAAACTGGCATTCTGCGACGAGAACAACTCAAAGGTGAGCAAGTACAAGATGATGATTCTCCTCAATCATACTACCGACTGGGTATGCTACGGAGGAGGATATGACGACATGATTGGCGCTCTATGGCTCAGCCCTAACACATGCAAGCCTGTGGGCCATTCTGTCGCTCACGAAGTGGGGCACTCATTCCAATACCAGTGCTTCGCCGACCTAAAAGGTTATGCAGGCTTCCGCACAGCCATAGGCAACGGAGCGGCATTCTGGGAACAGACAGCACAGTGGCAAGCAGCACAGGCATATCCCGAGTTGAAATGGAGTCAGAGCTGGTCTCTCTATAGCCCTTACGCCAATTGCGCCATGACACACGAATGGATGAGATACCAGTCTTACTGGTGGCATTACTTCTTGGTAGAGAAATACGGCATAGACGCTGTAGGCCGACTCTGGCGCCACGACACCGGCAAAGGACAAGACCCCAATGAAGTGCTTATGGACATGCTTGGCATAGATTGCACCGAACTCTTCAAACTCTACTTTGAGTACGCTCTCAAGATGACAACCGTCGACCTCGATGCGGCAAGAGACGAAGCGGCGCCTTACATAGGCGACTATCCTTTCCGCTACTACAGCATTGGCGACAACACCTTCCAAGTGGCTTACTACAGCTGCCCTCAGAGCACAGGATTCAACGTCATACCGCTCAACGTGCCAGCAGAGGGTGGGGAAGTGTCCGTCCAGTTCACATCCTTGAAGACAAGAGCCTCGCTTGCTGAGGGCGACGGAGGAGAATATCTGAAGGACGGTGTGGTTACGAAGATTGGCAAGACTACATACAACTACAACAGCAGCTACAATGCTCAGCGAGCTTTCCGTCTTGGCTACGTGGCTCTGATGAAGGACGGCACGAGACAATACCTCTATGAAGACTCACTTTATTGCGCTCAAGGCGGCATGACCAGCAGAAGCGTAGAAGTGAAGGCTGACATTCCTGAGGGAGTTGACAGATTGTGGTTTGTGGTAGTGCCAGCCCCCAAGTCGTATATACAGCACAAGTGGGACGAGGACTTCAGCAACGATGACCAGTGGCCATACACTGTGAAGTTCAGCAACACCAACATCTATGGCGCACCAACCATCAGCGAAGACCTCCCCATCTCTGATGCTACCATCACTTATGACGTCACCCTTCCCTATAGCTCGGCCAACTACGACTTCACTCCTGTCAAGATAGAAGGACAAGCCGCTGCCGTGGCAGGCACAGCCCTTCAGATGCCCGTGTCTGAACTGGCCAACCACATCGTGGCATGGTCATCAGCCGCACCAGCAGACGGCCAAATGAAGTTCTACTCCGTAAATCCGGCAGACGGCACTTGCACCAACCAGGGCAGCACAGCCAATGGCTACGGACACTGGTTTGATGCTTCGGGCAAGATCATCGGCTATGGAGGTTCGAGCTACGCATACAGCGAGTTTTCCCCTTCTACACTTACCTTCAACGTTGGCCAATACCCCGGACGCCTCAAAGTTGGCACCACCTACACCATCAGCCAGGCACTGAAGTACAAGCGTGGCGATGAAACGGCTGTAGTACGCTTCATCTTCAACGTGAAGTGCGTCAAAGCAGGTGAGGCAGCAGGCTATACGGTCAGCAGCATCAAGCAGTCGGACGTTGTGACTGGCGTGCAGAGCCACGCTGCAATCAGTTCCGAACAGCCTAAATACATCAGTACATCAGGCATAAGAACATTGGTACCAACTAAAGGTATACATGTGGTGACCAATGCAAAAGGTCAGAACATCAAGGTATTATCAAAATAAAAACAGCCAGGGATTCCCTGTTCATCTATATAACAGGTTTTGTTAATCACAGCTCCCTCCCACTTTTTTTGAATTACCCTAAACACAATATAGGGGTGTTCTATAAATTAGCTTGAGGCGATTTTGAGGCTATCATGCAGCAGATGTCTCTTATGAATGAAGGAGCGATGCGGGCATCGTGACTGAATGAAAAAGAGACAGATGCAAATGAGAGTCCAAAATCGACCAAGCAAAAGAGACACCCTGATAGAAACATGAAAACTAATTTATAGAACACCCCTATACATAATTAATGTCATACATTTTCATCTTATTAGGCATTCTCCTCCTCATAAAGGGAGGAGACTATCTCATCGAAGGATCGGTGGTCATAGCGCGCAGAGCCAAGCTCAGCCCTATGATCATCGGTCTTACCGTTATTGGTTTTGGCACTTCCATGCCAGAACTATGTGTCAGCGCTCAAGCAGCATGGACAGGCTCTTCTGGTATAGCACTCGGCAATGTGGCAGGATCAAACATATCCAACATCGCCCTTATTCTGGGTGTGACAGCGCTCATTCACCCCATACCAGCCAAGCCAGACATACTGCGCAGAGGCATGCCAGTGTTTGTCTTGGCCCTATGCATCATCATAGCAGTGGCTGTCAACGACATTATAGAGAGATGGATGGGAATGACCATGGTGGGTCTTCTTATCATCTATCTTATCGTTGAGATAAGAAGATCGCGGAAGATAGAAGCCGCCAAACGCAAAACAGCATCGACAAAAGTCTCCAAGGATGCATCATCACCAGCAGAGGAAATATCGATTGAACCCACCAAAGACGCATCATCATCAGCAGACGTAAATGAGATTGATTCCGTAAAGGACATGCCACTATGGAAGGCACTCTCCGTGGTCATCCTTTCTCTTGCAGCCATGGTATGGGGATCAGACATGCTCGTCAGCGGAGCATCGGATATAGCACATACCATAGGTGACAGCATGGGAGTGGACCCTGTAGCAATGGAGCGCATCATAGGTCTCACGATAGTAGCTGTGGGCACAAGCCTGCCCGAACTTTGCGCTTCTGTCATAGCTGCTCGCAAAGGGGAGACGGACATGGCTGTAGGCAATATCATAGGCTCAGGCATCTTCAATATTTTATGCGTAGTAGGTGTGGCGAGCTCCATCTCTCCAATTCACAACTCATGGCACCCCTTCGCTCTTGACTACATAGTGCAGCTCGGTCTCTGCCTCCTGCTTTGGCTCTTCCTCCGCACCAACCACCTGCTTCAACGCTGGGAAGGAGCCATATTTACGACCATATATGTGAGCTACATCCTATTTGTTTTATACTCCGCAAGTTAGACCCTCACAGGAAACATAACAGGAACAACCGTTATGTTTCCTGTATACACCACCGCATACAATCAATATGTTTCCGAACAGCACTTTTTCCACTCAGATATTTATCTATTCTAATCTCAAAGAGTAAAATTGGACCCTCTAACACGAAACCATCGTAATCAGCATAAAAACAACGAATTAGAATTAAGTCTAAATATCAATATTACTTACTTAATGTCTGATATTATAAATTTTCTCACTTTTTTGAATCTTTTCCCATACTTTTTTGTACTTTCTCTTGCTGCATTGAGAAACATTACCTAATTTTGCATCGTCGGAAACAGATAACAGGCTTACAAACCTGCAGAAACAGACACTGCTCAATGAAGTGGCAGTAATCCAATCAAACAACAACCAATTATGAAGAAGTTTATCTTAACTGTTTTATCATTCATCGCACTCGGAGCCTACAACCATGCAATGGCTCAGAGCGACGGCGCAGAGAAGAACCCTAATCTGGACGATGAAGGCTCTTACAAGGGTAGCCGTAAGATGGGAAAGATGCACGGCCAAGGTATCTATGAGTGGAAGAATGGCGACAGATTCGAAGGTAACTTCGAAAACGGCCAAATCAACGGATACGGACGCTACTCATGGACAGACGGCAACGTTTACCAAGGAGACTTCAAGGACGGCAAACAGAGCGGCATGGGAACTGCATTCTATGCTGACAAGTGCAATGTCTACGAAGGCGAATGGAAGAACGGCAAGCGCAACGGACACGGCAAGCTCACTTGGGCCAACGGCGACACATACGAAGGCGAGTGGGTTGACGATGTACGCACAGGCGAAGGTGTGTTCACTGCTGCCAACGGCGACAAGTACGTAGGTCACTACGAGAACAACCAGCGCAACGGCTTCGGCACATACTACCACAACAATGGTGACGTATATGCAGGCCAGTGGGTCAACGGAGAAAAAGAAGGCATTGGCAAGTACACCTACGCTAACGGTGCTACATACGAAGGCCAGTTTGTCAACTCAAACATTGAGGGACGCGGCGTCTTCATCTGGGCATCTGGTGCAATGTACGAAGGTCAGTTCAAGGACGACATGCGCAACGGCGAAGGCGTCTACACAACTCCATCAGGCCGCACTATCGCAGGAAACTGGAAGGACAACCGCTTTGCAGGCAATATCAACGATGCTGTCCTCGCTGCCAAGTAGGGCAAAAAGCGTTTTTACTCCCTTTATCCATCCCAAAGACACATTATTTCAATGTAAAAATATAGTAATGAGATTGTAAGATTGAGAACACCCTACTTGTTGTTGTGAAACACTGAGTAGTATAGGTTTGAACAAAACAATACATCGACATCTTAGAATTTGTATAAAACTTCATAATGTTAAAGAAAGGTGATGTAAAAGGCCTTGACAACCCGTGGCGTCAAGCTCATTTTACATCATAGTAAGTTTTGATTGATTAGAGACTAACGTCGTG
This sequence comes from uncultured Prevotella sp., assembly GCA_945788545.1. Next base: position 3,187 of record CALZMK010000050.1, on the reverse strand, counting down.
AGACGGAAATCTCTTTATCAATCATTTTTTTTGTGCCTATACGTAAACAATTCATACAGCATAACAGCATGCCACTATACTTTATACATTATGAAAGATCCTCCAATGCCATTTCATCCATTTTCAAATCAAGCTTCTTCGATGTAGCTCCCAATTTCTGGAGCTTAGCGCATGTGACAAGAATACTCTGGCCAGAAGGCTGGAGCTTGCGAGCGCCTTCTTCATAGGCCTGATAAGCCTTGTCGAGTGCCACCTTCAAGTCTTGATATTTCTTTACAAACTGGCCTACGCGGTCGATCATCTCATTGGCCAAGGCAAAAACCTTCTCATGATTCTGCGCCTGCTGTATCTGCTTCCAGGTCAGGCTGACAATGCGCAAGGCGGCAAATAGAGTCTGCTCGTCGGCGATAAACACGTTTTGAGCCATGGCCGACCTCCACAAGTCGGGCTGAGCATTGATGGCTGTCCACAGAGCGGCAGAATGGGGTACGAACATGATGACATAGTCCATACGCATCTTTGGCGGACGGACATAGGAAGAGTAATCTTTGGAGGCGAGAGACCTCACATGGCTCTTCAGGCTCTCAATGTGAAGCTTTAAGAAACGCTGCCTATCTATCTCGTTGTCAGCATTGGCATAATCGATAAAGGCGGAAAGGGACACCTTGGAGTCGATGATGACATCGCGCTTGCTGTCAAGATGCAATATCACGTCCGGGCGCATCGTGACCCCGTTCTCATTTTTCAGCACATTGCCGTTCTCGTCTCTCAAGTATGCCTGCACATCATAATGTATGCCGCATGTGAGACCCTGCGATTCGAGCAGTTCGTTGAGAATAGTTTCTCCCCAGTCACCCTGCACACGATTGCCTATCTTGAACGTGCGTGTCAGTTCCTCAGCGCTCTTTTGAGCAGCGGCACTCTGCCGAAGCATATTGTCTATGTTGGCCTTCATCTCGCTGCTCATGGCCGTTTGCTTCTCTGTGCTCTCAGCCATGACCTGCTTCATCCTGTCGATGGTGTCTCGGAGCGGATTGACAATTTGCCCGATGGAAACGGTGCTTGCATCGGCAAATTCCTTCTGCCGCTGCCTCAGCATGTCTTCCGTGGCAAGTTTCAGCTGGGCTGTCATTTTGGCCGCCATTTCTTCGTACTGACGCTGATATTGCCCGATGAATTCGTCGAAATGATGCTGCTGATTGGCCACAACCTCCCCATGCGCCTTGCGCTCCTGCTCTATCTGTGCCTTCAGCACCTCCGCCTGCGTGTCAGCCTTGTGACATTTTGCCTGCATGTACATGGCCATGGCCAAAGCGCCGATGACGCATCCTGCAACAAACGCCAATACTATCATTTTGCTAAAATTTTTTTGTTTCCGATTATAGAGATGTTGTCAAATGCCCCATGAAATCGAATGCCGCTAAGCGAGTAAACATCCGATGAATTGGCATCTTGAGTTTTCACTACAGGTGATTTTTCCCCGATGCCTACGACAATTCTATCGGTGGAATCGACTTTTCGGAGTGTCATGCAGTCTACGTTAGGCATCCATGCCGATGTCTTCGTGTAGAGTCGGATGATATTCTCTCCCTGGTTGAGGTCAATCTTGACGGTCTTTGCTGCCACTGTGCCCCAACCGCCAGAATTGCACTGGAGCGTCTGGACATCTTTGCCATTGACTTGAAGAGTCATGCTGCGCGTCTCTCCCGAGAGATACTTGATTGTTATGGAGTATTCACCTCCCTTGTCGCTATACACATTGCGCCACTGAAGGTCATTCTTCGTGTCTGCACCGAGCCATCCGGCATAGGCTCCGCCAGAACAGGCGGCATTCTTCTCATATATGGCCGACTTATATGATGAATTGTTGAATATCTCCTGATACTTGCTGAGATAAGCTGTCTCCGCCTCATAGATGTTGCGCTCAAGGCGCTTAGCGGCTTTCATCTTGTATATGCGAGTGCCGTGAGCAGGCACTTTCACAGAGAATTCATTTTCGATTTCACCGAGGTTTTTCTTGTTGTAGAGATCTCTCACTTCCACGATTCCATCGAGGTCTATGTCAGCCATTTTTATGCTCATGTCGGCTGCTTTGTCCGATGGATTGTAGAAAGCGACGGCTCGAGTAGTGCCATAAAGCTGATAGAGGTCCTTGACCAGCACGTAGGTGTCGCCCTCATGCTTGGCCACATAGGCCTGAATGCACAGCGAATCCTGATTTAGCTCGATGAGTTCGGTGTTTTTGAGCAAAGCGAGGGTTGTGGAGGTCAGTTTGCTCATGTCACATCCGATAAGCAGCGGACTGGACATGATGCACCACATGCCGAAGTGGGTGCGGTCTTCCTCCGTGGTGAGTCCTCGGCCTACCTCAAGCATGTCCATGTCGTTGTAGTGGCCGCCATAGCAGTAGGCTGACAGGTAGAGGTTCTCGTCGATGATGCTCTTCACTGAGCCCCATGAGGCATTGATGTCGCCTGTGGTTCTCCATGAGGTGGAGATGTCGTGAGCCCAGTTGCCAGGATAAGCCCAGCGGCAGATGTTGAGCCTCACGTCGTCTCGGCCAGTGTTGGCAATGGCCTCAGCAATGGCCTTGTAGCGTTCTTCCTCGTCGAGGTCGAGCTTGTCGGCATTGTGTATGGGGTCGCCTCCGCAGAAGTCGACCTTGATGAAGTCGAAGCCGCAGTCCTTGAAGAAGAAGTCGCAGTCTTGCTGGTCGTGCTTGTAGAGTCCCACGCCTATGCCGTCCTTGTCGCCTCCGTGGTAGCTGCCGCAGGTGTTATGGCCGGCGTCGGAGTATATGCCAGCCTTCATGCCCAACTTATGGATGTAGTCTGCCACAGGCTTGAGCCCGTTGGGGAAGCGGGTGGGGTGGATGAGCAGCTGTCCTGTCTGAGGGTCGCGCCCGCCGAAGTAGCCGTCGTCGATGTTGATGTGGTTGTAGCCGACTCCCAGCAGTCCTTGCTTGCGCATGGTGTACGCTTGGTTCTTGATGATTGACTCGCTTATGTTGAGAGCGAATGTGTTCCATGAGCTCCAACCCATGGTGGGCCTGTCCTGTGCGTTTGCAGATGATGAGAGGGCTGATACGGCTATGGCTGTGGCCAAGGCCAGATGCTTTGATTTAGCATGAGGATTCTGCATGATTGAGCCAGTTTTGATATTGGTTAATATCGACATTATGTTAAAT
>CALZMK010000049.1 GCA_945788545.1 uncultured Prevotella sp. | reverse complement strand
TTGTCAGGCGGGCGTAGGCTTTTTGTGCTTCACGCTCGCTTGACAGCATTTTCTCCACAGCATCATAATAGGCGGTGAGAGAGATGAGATACTCCAATGTTGACATCTCACCGGCCTTGCATGCCTTCTGAAGATTGGCGGTGTTGTCGCTTTCGGACAAAGCCGCCCTACTGTCGTTGGCTGCCTTCACCAATCCCTTTGTCATGGCATAGTCGCTGGCGAGCTCACTCTTAAGATTCTCGATCGTGGCCTTGTGCATGGCCTCGGCAGCCGCTGCCTCAGCCTTGGCCTGCTTCACCTTCTTGCCGGCGCTCCATAGGGGAACATTCACTCCAAGGGTCACTCCCTGATATTGTTCGCCCATCGTTTTCTCACTCATAAATCCCACTGCCAACTTAGGCAACCATCCCTGTCGGGCCAAAGCCAGTTGTCTTTGTCCGAGGGTTATGCCGTCGCGAGCCATCGAAACGGCAGGGGCTGAGGCGCACACATGGTCAAACCACTCGTCGAAATCCCCGGGCAGGGATATCGGTTGATACACACTGTCGGTCACAGCGATGTCGATACCGCCGTTGAGTTGCTTAAGCTGTGCCATCACTGCGTCGCGCTCAGCCTTGGCTTGTGTGAGTGCCGTGGTGGCGTTGGATTGTGTGAGGCGCATGTTGTTGTATTCGATGATGTTGATGTCGCCCGCCTCCAACTGCTTCTTCTGCATGGCGAGCATGGCGCCCGCCTGACTGCATCTGCGCTGCAGTTCGTTGACCAGGGCATTGTAATACACGGCATCCAGATATCCCATCTTAGCCTCCAACAGAATGTCCTGCCTCTGCACGAGATATTCGCCATCTGCCAAGGCGTCCTTACTCTTTGCCACCCTCGACTTCGTGCCAAACAGTGTGGGCAGGTCTATCGGTTGACTCACACTCACGTCGTGCCTGTTGCCAATAGTCGAGGGGTTGCCCCAGAGTCGGTTGTATCCCACCTCCAAGTCATCGAGATACACCTCGGAGTGATTGGCGGATTTGGTTGCGTCGGCAGCCTTTTTGTATGCGGCCAACTGTGCGTTATGCTTTTCAATCGACTTCAGTACGTCGTCCATCGATTGTCCGCTGACAGACATTGATACCATCAATGAGGCGAGCAAAATACATTTCTTTTTCATATCTATCAATACTTTACTTCTTTAACTTCACCTTACTAACACGAGCAGGGTTATTTATAAGATAATACATTATCGGGATGATGAAGACATTGAGGAGGGTGGAGGTGATGAGACCGCCAAAGATGACCTTTGCCATCGGTGACTGTAACTCATTGCCTGGCAGATCTCCAGTGAGAGCCATCGGGATGAGAGCCAACGCACTCGTGAGGGCTGTCATGAGGATGGGGTTGAGACGATCGACACTGCCGGTGAGGATACTGTCTATCAAACTATAATCCTTGCGGCGCAGGTCATTATAGCGCGACACGAGTAGCATACCATTGCGGGTGGCGATGCCAAAGAGGGAGATGAATCCGATGATGGCGGGGATGCTCACTACCCCACTCGTCATGGAGATTGCCACGACACCGCCTATCACTGCCAACGGGAGATTCAACATCACCACAGCCGACTGGGTGAGGGAGCTGAACTGTTGGTACAGCAGGACGAAGATGATTATCAGACTTATCAGCGACGCCACCATGAGAGTGCGCGATGCCTTCTGCTCGCTCTCAAACTGTCCACCGTATTCTATATGATAACCCTCGGGCAGAGTGATGTGCTCGCTTATCTTCGCACGGATGTCATTCACAACTCCACGAAGGTCGCGTCCCGAGACATTTGCCGAGATAACTATCTTGCGCTGTACATTCTCACGACTGATGGTGTTGGGGCCCGAGGTGGAGGTGATGGTGGCGAGTTGGCTGAGGGTGACTGGTCCGCGTGGGGTCTGCAGGCGAAGGTCTTTTATGTCTTGTATCGACAGGCGATGATTGTCGTCCACTTTCAGTGTGAGGTCGAAGGTGCTATTGCCGTCATACACCTGAGACACTGCCTTGCCCTGGAGGAGGGTCTCGACATAGGAGGCAAACTCGGGGATGGTGACTCCATACTGGGCAAGGAGGGCGGCACGAGGACGGATGGTGAGCTGAGGGCGCTCCACCTGCTGCTCCACGTTGAGGTCGGCAATGCCCTCGATATCCTTTATCTCGTCCTTTATCTGATTGCCCAAGGCATACATCCTGTTGAGGTCGGCGCCAAACAACTTTATGGCTATGCCGGCACGGGTGCCGGAGAGCATGGCGTCGATACGATGACTGATGGGCGAACCCACCTCGACGTTGATGCCGGGTATCTCGCCAAGGCGATGACGCACGTCGGCAAGGAGTTCGTCCTTGGAGCGGTCGGTGAGTTCGAAGGGGGCCTCTATCTCACTGGTGTTCACTCCCAAGGCATGCTCGTCGAGTTCGGCGCGGCCTGTCTTTCTGCCCACAACCTTTATCTCGGGAATGGACAACAGGGCTCGCTCGGCGCGAAGGCCTATACTGTCGGACTCCTCAATGGATATACCGGGCATGGTACTGACATTTACGGTGAACGAGCCCTCGTTGAAGGGAGGGAGGAAGGAGCGTCCGAAACCGGCAAAGATGACTATAGCGGCGATGAGGACGGCAAGTGTGGTGCCGAGTACGACACGACGATGTGACAACGCCCAGCGCAATGACTTGAGATAGTGGGACTGCAGATATGTTATTATTATGGGGTCTTTCTGCACCTTCAACGAGTGTCTGCCACTGCCGAGCAGGAAACTGCACAGGACGGGGGTGAGGGTGAGCGCCACCACTGTGGATGAACACAGGGCGACGATGAAGGCTATGCCCAAGGGGGCAAGCATACGACCCTCCATACCTGTGAGGAAGAAGATGGGCAGGAAACTGGCGATGATAATCAATGTGGAGTTGAGGATGGGCATTCGCACCTCGCGAGAAGCGTCGAAGATAACATCCACCACGGGACGACGACCGGGGATGGGCAACTGGCGGTTGGCGCGCAGGCGCTTATATACATTCTCCACATCCACGATGGCATCATCGACAAGCGAACCGATGGCAATGCACAATCCACCGAGACTCATCGTGTTGATGGTGAGGTCGAGAGCGTGCAGGGCCACGATGGCCGCAAGGAGGGAGAGGGGTATGGTGACAAGGGAGATTATCGTGGTGCGGGCGTTCATAAGGAAGATGAACAGGACGACGACAACGAAGAGGGCGCCTTCGAGGAGGGCATCCTTCACATTGTCGATACTGCTCTCGATGAAGCGCGACTGACGATAGACATCTGTGGAGAGATGGACATCGGAGGGCAAGGTGGTGCGCAGGTCGGCAAGCGTACTGTCGAGATCGGCGGTGAGGGAGAGTGTACTGGTGTTGGGTTGCTTGGTGACGGTGAGGGTGACTGCCGACTTGCAGTTGTAGCTCGACACACCGGTGCGAGGGGTCTTGTTGCCCACCTTCACCTCTGCCACATCGCGCAGGCATACAGGGCCCGATGTGGTGGAGGCCACGAGAGCGTCGGAGAGGTGGTTGACATCCGTCGTGGAGAGCAATCCGCGCACGATATACTCATTACCGTATTCATACAATGTACCGCCCGAGACATTGGCATTCATTCCCTCGACTGCCGTCATTACATCGCTGAGTGTGACACCATGATGGGACATCCGTTCGGGAGAGAGCTGAATCTGATATTCCTTGACCTCACCGCCGAGTACTGCCACCTGAGCCACTCCGCCCGTGGCAAGAAGACGGGGACGGATAGTCCAGTCGGCTATGGTGCGAAGGTCCTGAAGGGATGTGGTGTCGGAGGTGAGTGATACAAACATCAACTCGCCAAGGATTGAGGACTGTGGACCGAGGGTGGGATTACCTATACCCGCGGGCAGGTCGTCGCGCACTGTGGCGAGTTTCTCGGAAACAATCTGGCGGGCTCGATAGATGTCGGTGCCCCAGTTGAACTCCACCCACACGACGGAGAATCCCGTGGTGGATGAGGAGCGCACACGACGCACGTCGGTAGCTCCGTTGACAGCGGTTTCGACGGGAAAGGTGACAAGGCGCTCCACCTCCTCGGCTGCCATACCGCTTGCTTCGGTCATGACAACGACGGTGGGGGCGTTGAGGTCGGGGAAGACGTCAACTTCCATATTGCTTGTGGTATATACTCCGAAGAGCATCAGTAATACCGACACTATCACAATCGCCAGGCGATTGTCCAATGAAAATCTTATTATCTTATTCAGCACGAGAGAACTTTAATTTTTTAATTCTTTAATTCTTTAATTTCATTGAAATCTCCGATTTCAATGACTATGGCTATGTCCTTCGGGCACGGAGCCACTCATCGAGGCGAGTTTCACCTGCATGGCACCATGGGTGACTACCGTCTCGCCCGACTTAATGCCGGACGTGATCTCGATGCGCTCACCATTGTCGCGACCTATGGTCACCTCACGCTTGACAAACACTCCGGGTTCGTCGGGCTCCGCAACATACACGAAGTAAAGACCCTGCTCCTCGGTGATTGCTGCAGACGGCAAGGATATGCACTCCTGTCGGTCGTTCATCAACAGATAGACATCGGCATAGGAACCCGGGAGGATATTGCCCACATTATCCATCGACATAATGACGGGAGCGAATGCCGAACCGTCGGCAAGACTGCGGGCATACGACTCCACCCGTCCGTTGAGGGCGGAAAGTCGATAGAGGGTGTCGTCGCCCGGAATGCGGAAATTGGCACCGCTGACGGATGACAACTGACGGATGTATTGCTGCGGTACGTCGGCACGCAACTGCAGACGACGATTGGAGGTGAGGGTGAGGAGCGGTGTACCGATGGTGACATAGTCGCCCTGGCGCACAAGGATGTTCTTGACATATCCGGCTCGGGGGGAGGATATCACCACCCCACCCTTGGAGGCGGTGGATTCCATGCCACGCCATGCCGCAAGAGCCTGCTCATAGTCCAATTTCGCCTGTTCGTAGGCTTTCTGGGATATAATCTTATCGGCTACAAGTTCCTTCGCCCTCTCCAACTGACTTTGGGCGGCGAGGAAGGCTGACTTTGCCTTGGCTACGGGGTCGCCCGACTGGAGATTGCGCGACGAGAGGGTGGCGAGTTGTTGTCCCGCAACAACGGTGGCACCCTCGGTCAACTGGCGGGCGGCAAACTGCACGATGCCGTCGGATGTGGCGGCAATGGTCTGTTCGTCGTTCTGAGAGGACACTATCTGTCCTCCCACCTTTATCACATTGACAAAGGCAGACGGGGTTACCACTGATGTCATCACGTGAGCCTCCTCTAACTGGTGCTTCGTCATGACAATCTCTCCAGCATGGTCGTGTTCATCTCCATGCTTCTCTTCTTTTGACTCGTCGTGACCCTTGCTGCCGCACGAGGCAAGCAGCAGGACCGACGAAAGGAACATTATAGTCTTTTTATTCATTATTAAGTTATCTCCTTCTATAATTTAATCTCAAGCGGACAGGCGAGCGCCGACTTGAAGGTGTCGATGCGCATCTGCCATTCTTTCTGATTGCGACAATCGTATTTGCTCCAGGATGAACCGAAGTAATACGTGAATTTCTCATTGGGCTGCAATCCCTTCTTCACACCAAGGGCATGGCCGGCATTGCCGCGCACGGGATTCTTATACATCACCTTGCGGGTGGCGTCAACACCATCAGGGAAGATGGCTGCCACATATATCTGGAAATTCTGATTCTTGGGATTGTCGGTGGGGTCGGCATATTGCACGAAGTCCTTACCAAGAACAACACTCTCGGTGTCCTCGGTGTGGATGACTACTCCCGAAGCAACATCCACCGGAGCGGTGATGCCGTCATACCATACAGTCATCTTGTTGAAGTTGCTGCCCTTGTCGAGCGAGAGGATGCGGTGCTCGCCATTGACACCATAGTCGAGACGCACGGTAAAGCGCAATGGTCCGTTGTCGAGAAGCTCATAGGATGTCCAGCAATAGGGGAAGCGGATGTCGTCGCCATTGACGATGGCGGGAGTACCGCAACCGAGTGTTGGACCCACCTTATAGCAGTCGAGACCGTATCCGCGATCCACATGATAACTCAGTTTGTTGACAAGCTCGTCGTGATAACGGTTTTCCACCACGAGGTCGGGGGTGTTCTTCACCCACACGTCATTGCCATAGGCATCCTCGCCCGAGCGCTGCAAGGCAGGACCATAGCAGCGATAGGCACCACGGTCGTTCTCCCATGCTATGTCATCCACACGCTCGGGATACATTCGGCCGTAGCAAGTATTGACGTATGACTGGGGTTGTCCTGTGACAATGGTGATTGTGGCTGCTGATGAAGGTGCCACGGCTACATCCACGAGGATCTTTCCGTCGTGGGTCAACTGCGAGGGTATCTCGTTGCCAATGGCGTTCTTCACCACAAACTGGCGTCCGCCACTGATACCGAGGCGCTTGAATATGTCGGCGGCACTGAGCTCAACAACCTCCTGGCGCTGGATGCCCGAGGGATTCTTCACCTCCACTGTCATCTGACGGGGAGCTACGAGGGTGGAGTCGTCATATCTCACCTTCTCGCATGCGGCAAGGAGAGAGATGGGCGAATTGTCGCGATCACTCCACAACTGCTGGATGGTGGCGTCGTATTTTGACTTGTCCAACAATCCCCTGTTCACTGTCCACAGGAGGGGATAGAGCGAGGGGGCGGCTGCGACATCCGACTTCACCTTGTCAACGATATTCTGGCGCTGAGGAGCGTCGGCGGGCAGTGCGTCGAGTGTGCGCACGAGCGAGAGAACATCGGCTTGTGCATAGGAAGCAAGGATGCGGTCGAGATACTTGGGGCAACGTGTCACCTTATATAATTTGGCAAGCACGGGCAGCGACTGGATATTGTCGGCACGAAGCAGCGAAGCAATCTTATGAGTGCCGGGATTGAGTTCGTTGAGGTCGAGATATGCCTCCATCACCCCACTCCACTTGTTGTGGCGCGCCCATTTGTCGCAATATTCCAGATAGCGCGCATTACCCGTGAGGCGATATGCCTCCATGTTGGCGGCGAAATAGGCTGCCTCGTCGGCACCTGTTCCCACCTCTGGCGAATGAGCCTTCTGATACTCATCGTTCATCTTCTGCACAATCTCGATGGCCGAGACCTTCTTCACAACTTGTTTTTTCTTTGCCTTGGCTGCCGACACCGTCAACGGCATCATGAGCGCAAGGGCAACTGTAGCTAATGTTTTCATTTTTCGTTTGTTTTTTGATTATTTTAATTCTGTATTAAACCAATTCATTATCTGACGGAAAAGGTGGTTGGTGGTATTGCCCCCCGAGATACCGTGATTGCGGTTGGTATATACGAGTTGGCGGAAGTCCTTGTCGGCCTGAACGAGTGCCTCAACATATTCGGCACTGTTCTGGAAGTGGACGTTGTCGTCGGCAAGACCATGGCAGATGAGGAGGGCACCATGCAGTTTCGGTGCACGTGCTATCGGGTTCACCTCGTCATATCCCGAGGCATTCTCCTTGGGTGTGCGCATGAAGCGCTCGGTATATACAGTGTCGTAATAGCGCCAGCAAGTGGGAGGCGCGACGGCTACTCCAGCCTTGAACACGGGGCGACCCTCCGACATCGACATCAGGGTGTTCCATCCACCATAGCTCCATCCCCATATACCGATGCGGTCCTTGTCGATGTATGATTGTTTTGCAAGCCACAAGGCTGTCTCCACCTGGTCGGCAGACTCCTTCTCACCGAGGCGCAGGTAGGTGCATTTCTCAAATTCGGCACCGCGTCCGCCTGTTCCCCTGCCATCCACGCATACCACAACATATCCTTGCTGGGCCATATACTGCTCGATGACAGCTCCCTGTCCACGACTTCCGATGTTCCATGAGTTGAGCACTTGCTGGTTGCCAGGTCCGCCATACTGATACATGATGACGGGATAGCGCTTCGAGGCAATAAAGCCCGCAGGCTTGATCATCC
>CALZMK010000048.1 GCA_945788545.1 uncultured Prevotella sp. | reverse complement strand
GTTTGTATTACACTCAAGTCGCGCGCTCCCACCAATGAGAATTGCAGTGTGCGTGGGATAGGCGTAGCTGACATCGTAAGTGTATCCACGTTCACCTTCATCTGGCGCAGTTTCTCCTTCGTACTTACTCCGAATTTCTGTTCCTCGTCGATAATCAGCAGACCGAGGTCCTTGAATTTCACCTGTTTGCTTATCAGTTTGTGAGTACCGATGAGTATGTCAATGCGTCCCTCTTCCAGGTCTTTCAGCAATTCCTTTGTCTGTTTGGCACTTCTTGCCCTTGTCAGATAGTCAACCCTCACTGGAAAATCTTTCAGTCGCTTGCTGAATGTTTGATAATGCTGATAGGCGAGCACGGTGGTGGGCACGAGTACAGCCACTTGCTTGGAGTCGGTGGCAGCCTTGAAAGCGGCTCTCACTGCTACCTCGGTCTTGCCGAAGCCAACGTCGCCACACACAAGTCGGTCCATGGGGCGCGCTTTCTCCATGTCGGCCTTCACGTCATTTGTGGCCTTCAACTGGTCGGGCGTGTCCTCATAAAGGAAACTGGCTTCCAATTCTTGCTGCAAATATGAGTCATGACTGAAGGGGAATCCCTTTTCCTTGCGTCTCTTGGCATATAATAATATAAGGTCGCGCGCGATGTCCTTGATTTTCGACTTCGTGCGTTCCTTTAGTCTTTCCCATTGACCGGTGCCTAAGGTTGACATTCTTGGAGGTTCGCCATTGTCCTGAGCTTTGTATTTGGATACCTTATATAATGAATGTATCGACAAGTAGATGGCATCCCCACGTTGATAGGTGATCTTTATCATTTCCTGATAACCATCGCCTTGGGGCATACGCACAAGACCACCGAATTTGCCAATGCCATGGTCGATATGCACTACATAGTCGCCTATCTCAAACTGGCTGATCTCCTTAAGGGTAAGAGCCACTTTGCCGCTTCGCGCCTTTTCGGAGCGGAGGTTATACTTGTGGAAACGGTCGAATATCTGGTGATCGGTGAAGAAGCATGCCTTTAGCATGTTATCAACAAAACCTTCGTGTAGGGTCTTGTCAACAGGGATAAAGTCTTCCAATATCTCCTTCAATCTTTCTTGTTGTTTCCTGCTGTCGGCCAGGATATACACCTTATATCCCATCAACTGATAATCCTCAAGAGATTTCTTCAATAAATCGAAATTCTTGTGAAACAACGGTTGTGGCTTGATGTCTAATCTTATGGTGGCATCGGCATTGCGACTCGGTTTGTGTCCTATCTCTATCATGCGGAAGTCGAGGGCATCGCGCATGAATGTGCTGGCAGTCACCAATTGTATCTCGCTTCGCATACGCTTTATTATCTCCTGGTGTTCCATCTCGGTGGCACCGGCAGTCATCTCGGTAAGAGCCTGTTGCGAGAATCCCTCTTCATATACCTTATTAATAATATCGCATACGTAGGTGAAGTCTTTCACGCATATAAAGGTGTCTTTCGGTAGAAACTGCAGGATAGGAATGCGTTCCTCAGTGCCATTCGACAGTTCGGGAACGATGGTTACATTCTCGCATTTGTCTTTTGACAATTGGTTTTCCACCTCAAATGTGCGAATCGTGTCAATATCATCACCAAAGAAGTCAATGCGGAATGGATATTCGCTACTGAATGAATAGACGTCGAGGATGCTGCCTCGGCGGGCAAACTGTCCTGGTTCATATACATAGTCAACCTCAGAAAATCCGAAATCCCTCAATGTATTGACAATATCATCCATCGGTTTCTCCTCGCCCTTGTTCAGTGTCAGCATCCTGCTGTCCATGCTCTTTTGGGACACCACCAGCTCTGCCAAAGCTTCGGGGTAAGACACCACGAAGAGCGAATTGCCATGAAGCTCCTTGCTATCTTTCTTAATTTTTAATTTTTCATTCTTAATTTCGCATAGCGCTTCAGTGCGAAGAATCTCGCTTGCCGCATCCTTCTGACCATATTTCACAGCCCTACGATAGGATGATGGAAAGAACAACACTTGCTTGTCGCCCAGTATCTGTGTTAGGTCGTGATATAGGTAACCAGCCTCATCCGCATCCTGCATGATAAACAAAATCTTAGCATTGCATTTAGTGGTGAGACTACCGAAAAGCATGGCTGAAGAAGACGCAAGAAGTCCGTCGAGAAAGATGTTTCCCGACTTTGCGTCGCCCATCACTTTGGCAAGTGCCGCCACCTGTGGCAGATGGGCATATAACTGACTTAATTCCTGAATATTCATTAATTCATGTGTTACAGGGTGCAAAATTACAAATAATATGTAAGAAAATGGCAAAAAAGACTGAAATTATTTTGTTCTTTCTGCTTTTTGCATTACCTTTGCCGATAAAAAACAGCAAAACAGTCTTATTGATATGACAACAAGTGACAGCATAGTGATTATTCCTACTTATAATGAGAAGGAAAATATCGAGAAGATTATCCGTGCAATCAATGCACTCGATAAGCAGTTTCACATACTCGTGATTGACGATGGTTCGCCCGACGGTACGGCAGCTATCGTCAAGAGACTTATGCAGGAGGACTTTGCCGGTGGACTTTTCATATTGGAACGCCCGGGCAAGTTGGGGCTTGGCACTGCATACATCCTTGGATTCAAATGGGCATTGCAGCATGACTACGAGTATATATTTGAAATGGACGCCGACTTTAGTCATGACCCGGCAGATCTTCCCCGACTTTATGCAGCCTGCCATGACGAGGGCTACGACCTTGCCATCGGTTCGCGATATGTGTCGGGAGTGAATGTGGTCAACTGGCCTATGGGTCGTGTGCTCATGAGCTATTTCGCCAGCAAGTATGTGCGCTTTGTCACTGGTTTCAAAGTGCATGATACAACTGCGGGCTTCAAGTGCTATCGACGTCGTGTTCTCCAAACCATCGAACTCGATAAAATCCGATTCCGTGGATATGCCTTCCAGATAGAGATGAAGTTTACTGCATATAAGATAGGATTCCGCATCAAGGAGGTGCCGGTGATTTTTGTCAACCGTCGAGAGGGTGTGAGCAAGATGAGCGGTGGCATCTTCGGCGAGGCATTCTTCGGTGTGATGCGCCTCAGATGGGATGGCTGGACAAGGCGTTATCCCAAGATAATGTAATGATTTTGTAACCCTAATTGACCTATTTGGTTTTTTGCCGATATTTGTTGACCAATGTCAAAAATACGCCTGTGTGCGCAAACAATTTGCCAAAATGTATTGTCAGTTGCAAAAATAGTAGTAATTTTGCACCGTCAAAAGGACAAAAGAACAATAAAGTTCAGGACGACAAGACACAAAGTTATTAGAGATTTAAAAGATTGTTATTTAGGTAAAAAAGATTAAAGTAAAGAAAGGGTAACATTATGAAAAAGATGATTTTGACAGTTATGGCAGTGCTTTGCATGACCACAACATTTGCAAAAGACGAGAACGCAAACGCAACAAGTGCAATGAGCGCATTTGACATGAGCGTCAACATGAAGAAGCTGAGCGAGTCGCTTAACCTCACAGCCGACCAGATTGAGAGCGTGGCTGATGTACATCACACTTTCTGCGGCGAGATGATGGTTGCTGCTCAGGCCGGTGATGAGGATCGCAAGGATCTCATGGAAAAGGCTGTGAAGAAGGATCTGAAGTATATGAACTATATCCTCAACAAGGAGCAGTATCGCAAGTACCTTCTCGTGCTCAACGCCACATTCAACAATCGTGGCTTGAACATCAAATAAGATAGTTTTGGGTAATTAAGTTAATAAATTGAAGAGAGTGACGAACATTAGATTTCGCCACTCTCTTTTTATATATCTACTTAATTCTTCTTTACTTTAACAATCTTTGTCGGTTCCTGCTCCTTGTTGCGACGATTAACTACCGTAACAACGGCTTGTGCGAGATTAATGAATGCCTGACCAGTGGCTGTGTCGATATGACACGAAGCCGGTTCGCCATCGTCTCCACTCTCGCAGATACTCTGTACGAGAGGGATCTGAGCGAGTAGCGGTGTCTGCATCTCCTCGGCAAGGCGCTTGCATCCTTCCTTGCCAAAGATATAATACTTGTTTTCGGGCAGTTCGGCTGGAGTAAACCATGCCATGTTCTCTACCAATCCAAGGATTGGCACATTCACCTTCTCGTTTCTGTACATGTCGATACCCTTGCGGGCGTCGGCAAGAGCTACATTCTGAGGAGTACTTACGATAACGGCTCCCGTGATGGCAAGTGTCTGAAGCAGAGTGAGATGGATGTCGCTTGTGCCTGGAGGCGTGTCGAGGATGAAGTAGTCGAGCTCTCCCCAATCGGCATCGGCAATCAATTGCTTGAGGGCATTCGACGCCATTCCTCCACGCCACAGTGTGGCAGTGTCGGGATTGACGAAGAAACCGATACTGAGCAGTTTCACTCCATATTTCTCAATGGGTTCAATCAATTGTCTTCCGTCTTTCTCCACGGCATAAGGACGTGCGTCCTCAACGTGGAACATCTTAGGCATCGACGGACCGAAGATGTCGGCATCAAGCAAGCCCACCTTATATCCGAGGCGTGCGAGCGAGATAGCAAGATTGGCAGCCACTGTACTCTTGCCCACACCGCCCTTGCCAGAGCTTACGGCAATGATGTTCTTCACCTCGGGTAGCAGTTTGCCTACTTCGGGGCGAGGCTTCGACTTGAATTCTGTCTCTATCTCCACCTCAACATCCTTGGAGACATGATAGTGGATGGCAGCCTCGGCAGCCTTGAGTGTTGACTTAAGGAAAGGGTCGGTGTCGCGGGGAAACTGCAAAACCACCTTAACCTTCATGCCATTGATACTCGGAGTGTCGGCCACCATGCCGCTCTCCACGAGATTTTTCTTTGTTCCAGGATACGTCACTGTGGCGAGCGCATCAAGAATCAACTTCGGATATAATGTCATGACAATTCTATTATTCGTTATTTGATTCTTAATTTTTATTTTATTAGTTCAATCGATCTCTTCAGGAATTTGTCGAGTGCGGCACCCTTGAGCATACCGTTCTGCAACAAGGCGAGGTCAATGAGCTGATGCACGATGCTGTTGCCCTTGGCATAGTTGGCAAATACCTCGCGCTTCTTGCCTCTCTCCTCTTCGAGGGTCTTCTCGGTGTTCTTCACGTCGTCCTTCTCCTCCTGGGTGATTTCCTCAGGCTTCTTCTTGTCCTGCGACTGACGCAAGGCAGCCAGACGAGCCTCCTGACCCTTGATCTCGCTCTCGATAGGCTTGAGAGTCTCGGCAGTGTTGCTCTCGCAATCGTCGAGCACCTTCTTGATAAGCGGGTGGTCGGAGTTGAGCACGAGGTTGTATGAATCGGGCATCTGGGCATAGAAGCTCATTCCGGCTTGCAGACGGCTCATGTCCTTCATGCGTCGCATATACTCGCTCTGGGTGATAACCACTGGTTGAGCCTGCTCGCCCATAGGCTCCACATCCACATAGATTTCAGCCTTCTCCAACTTAGGCAACTGGGTGTTGAACACAGTTGAGAGATGCTCCTTCTTGTCGGCATCCAATGACTCCTTCTTGGCATCCTCCTTGACGATGATACGCTCGATGATGTCGCTATCGACACGTGTGAAATGGCTCTTCTCCAACTTCTGCTCAAGCATGGATGCAGTGGGCACGTCGAGTTCGCCATCCATGAGCAGCACGCTATATCCCTTTGCCTTGGCGGTTTCGACATAGCTATACTGCTCCTCCTTGTTAGTGGAATACAGATATATGAGGTTGCCGTCCTTGTCGGTTTGGTTGTCCTTGATGAGTGTGCGATATTCGTCGAATGTGAAGTATTTGCCCTCAGTGTCCTTCATCAGTGCGAAGTCCTTGGCACGATCGTAGAACGACTCCTCGCTCAACATTCCGTAGTTGATGAATATCTTGAGGTCGTCCCATTTCTCCTCAAATCCCTTGCGGTCTTCCTTGAAGATGCTCTGCAGACGGTCGCTCACCTTCTTGGTGATATATGTGGCAATCTTCTTCACGTCGCGGTCGCTCTGCAGGTACGAACGGCTCACGTTCAATGGGATATCCGGTGAGTCGATCACTCCGTGGAGCAATGTGAGGAAGTCGGGCACGATACCTTCCACCTGGTCGGTGACGAACACCTGGTTGCAATAGAGCTGAATCTTGTTGCGCTGGAGTTCGATGTTCGACTTGATGCGTGGGAAGTAGAGGATACCCGTGAGGTTGAACGGATAGTCAACGTTGAGGTGTATCCAGAAGAGTGGTTCGTCCTGCATTGGATAGAGTGTGCGATAGAACGACTTGTAGTCCTCGTCCTTCAATGTGCTTGGAGTCTTTGTCCAAAGCGGTTCCACATTATTTATAATATTGTCCTCGTCGGTCTCCACGTCCTTGCCGTCCTTCCATTCGGTCTTCTTGCCGAATGCCACGGGCACAGGCATAAACTTGCAATACTTGTTGAGCAGGCCCTGGATAGTGCTCTTCTCAAGGAATTCCTTGCAGTCGTCATCGATATGAAGCACAATGTCAGTTCCGCGGCTCTCTCTCTCGGCATCATCAATCTCGTATGCCGGCGAACCGTCGCAACTCCATTTCACTGCCTTTGCTCCATCCTTGTAGCTCTTGGTGATGATGTCCACCTTCTTGCTCACCATGAATGATGAGTAGAATCCCAATCCGAAGTGGCCGATGATATTATTTGCGTTGTCCTTGTATTTGTCGAGGAAGTCGTTGACACCCGAGAAAGCGATTTGGTTGATATACTTGTCGATTTCCTCCTCGGTCATACCGATACCGCGGTCGCTGATAGTAAGTGTACCCTCCTTCTCGTCGAGGCTTACTCGCACGGTCAGGTCGCCCAACTCGCCCTTGAAGTCGCCCTTTTCGGCAAGTGTCTTCATCTTCTGCGAAGCGTCAACGGCATTTGATACCATCTCGCGCAGGAAAATCTCATGGTCAGAATACAAGAACTTTTTGATGACGGGGAATATGTTCTCAGTTGTAACCCCGATGTTACCTTTTTGCATATCTATTCTTTTTTTTATTTTTATTATTTTCTTGTTTGGGCTATATTGCCTTCAAGAAACCCGTCGGCAAAAGGTGTGCCAAGAAGTCATATTATTGCGTCTTTTCTTATGTATTCTGCCATTTTGTCAGACAAAAAGCCTTTGTGTCTCCCTGTTTTGATTATAGTTTGAGGTATTCATAGCTGTTTCCCACTATAGCGAGATACCTCTCGAAGTCCTCACGCCTTATCACCACCGTGCCTCGGCAGTCGTTGGGATGGAAGGAGAGGGTAGGGGCATTGCGCAACTCGTCGTCGAGGAAGAGGTGGACATGGCTCTCCGTGTCGTTGATAAGTCCGAAGGGCGACACGCTTCCGGGTTCCAATCCCAAGTATCGCATCATTCGCTCGGGCGAGGCAAACGAGAGTTTTCCGCATGATGGAAGTCCTTGTGATATGAGCGACTCCTTCAGTCTTTGCTCCAGATAATGTATGTCGAGGTCGTGATCGCAATTGAAGCACACGAGATAATGCCTGTTGCCCTTATGGTTGCGGAAGAACAGGTTCTTGCAGTGCACGCTTCCGTCGTCCTTCCACCATTGCTTGGCCTCCTCGATGGTCTTTCCCTCGGGATGGTTGTAGCAAGTGAAAGGGATGTCGTGCTCCTTCAGATAGTTGATCACCTTCTTCTGTCTATCGCTTATTGCCGTTTGCGGTCCTGAAATATTATCCATTTTTTGTGATTATTATTGTGGTTGTGTAATATGTTAAAATGCGCTTGCTATCTTGTATCCCACTACCAATGCTCCCATACCAAGTATGAGGCTCGCCAAGGTGTAAATGGCAAGCATCACCAAGTTGTCCTTGCCAAGCAGGTAGTTCTCGTTCATGAATGTGGAGAAGGTGGTGAATCCTCCGCAGAACCCGGTTACGAGCACCAGCTTCCATTGTGCGGGCAGATGTCCCGATGCCGCAATTCCGGTAAACAATCCGATGAGCAGGCATCCGATGATGTTTACGGCAAATGTTCCCCAAGGAAAGAGTCCATAAGCCAACGCCTCGGGTCCTGTCAGTCTCACGTGCAGTTGTCCCACCAAGTATCTCATTCCGCCTCCGAAGAAGCTACCAATACAAACCAATAAAAGTTCTTTCATCTTTATATACTAGTGGTGCGATAAATTTCGCCAAATCACATCTATTTGTTTAATATTTAATC
>CALZMK010000047.1 GCA_945788545.1 uncultured Prevotella sp. | reverse complement strand
TCCTCGGATGTCCAGCTCAGACGCTCTGAGTTCTGGCTCATCTCAAGACCTGACACTGCAACACCACCGGCGTTGGAAGCCTTTCCGGGAGCATAGAGAATCTTGGCATCCTGGAATGCCTTGACAGCCTCGGGAGTAGAAGGCATGTTGGCACCTTCGGCTACGGCAAACACTCCGTTGTCAACGAGCATCTGAGCCTGCTCACCGTTGATCTCGTTCTGGGTAGCGCAAGGCAGTGCGATGTCGGCCTTCTCGCCCCAAGGACGCTCGCCAGCATGATATACAGCGTTGGGATATTCCTCGGCATACTCCTTGATACGTCCGCGCTCTACGTTCTTCAGCTCCATTACATAGTCGAGCTTTGCACGGTCGATGCCATCGGGATCGTAGATATAACCATCAGAGTCGGAGAGGGTGAGCACCTTTGCACCAAGCTGGATGCACTTCTCAGTGGCATACTGGGCAACATTACCCGAACCAGAGATGAGCACCTTCTTGCCTTCAAGGCTGATGCCGCGTGTCTCGAGCATAGAGAGGAGGAAATATACAGTACCGTAACCAGTTGCCTCGGGACGGATGAGAGAACCACCAAACTCGCGGCCCTTACCGGTGAGGACACCGCTCCACTCGTGGGTGAGCTTCTTGTACATACCGAACATATAACCAACCTCGCGACCGCCTACACCGATGTCACCAGCGGGAACGTCCTCATCAGGACCGATATGACGATAGAGCTCGGTCATGAAGGCCTGGCAGAAGCGCATTACTTCGCCTTCGCTCTTGCCACGGGGAGAGAAGTCGGAACCACCCTTTGCACCACCCATAGGCAATGTAGTAAGAGAATTCTTGAATGTCTGCTCGAATGCAAGGAACTTAAGGATTCCGAGGTTTACAGACTTGTGGAAACGGATACCACCCTTGTACGGGCCAATCACGTTGTTGTGCTGGATACGATAACCCATGTTAGTCTGAACCTTACCCTGGTCGTCAACCCATGTTACTCTGAATTCAATCACGCGATCTGGAATGCACAGACGCTCTACCAAGTTTGACTTCTCAAACTCGGGATGCTTGTTGTACTCCTCCTCAATTGTGGGGAGAACCTGACTCACTGCCTGGATGTACTCAGGCTCATTGGGGAATCTTCTTTTAAGATCCTCTACAATTTGTGCTGCAATCATAATTTCTCTTTTTAGTTGTTTAATATTAATATTTTTGTCTTTTTTCTTGCTATTTCTTGTTTGCGACTGCAAAGTTAAATAAAAAATTGGAATAAACAAACATTTTATCCAAAAAATTAGCAAAAAACTTACTTTTTGTCATTTATATCAAGAAAAATGAGGATTTTTCTTATAATTATGCATGATTAAGGGCGATTTTAATTCCATCTGTCGTCACTTTTTCTTCCGACAAGAGATAATCGATGGCGTTTGCGAGCACACAGGTGCTAATCTGATGATCGAAATCGCGCAATTCATTGTATGTGCGTGATGATCCGTCGCTGAGATATTCAATAATACGACGAATGGCATATTCGGTGTCGTCTTCATCGTGGATTCCCGAAGTGCACACGTCGCACATGCCGCATTTCTTTCCGTCGCGCTCGCCGAAGTAATCTAGCAGCATAACACTTCTACATTCCGACTCGCAGGTCATGTAGGCAATCATTGCCTCGGTGCGCTCCTTGGATTTTTGGAGTCTTTCCTCATATATATAATAAGGTATAGAGACGCGGGAGGTCAATTCGCGAGATTGTAGGTATCTTATCAGCGGTTCGTCGCGCGGCGGGATATAGCTGATTATATGTTTTCGGCCAAGGAGTTTGAGGCACTCGTGCACCTCTTTTTCATCGCAGCCGATGATATGAGCAAGATGTTCCTCGTCGATCATACCGTAATCCACGAAGAGTCCGTTGTAATTGCGCAGCAATGTTTCGATGACTTTGTCTTCCATCGGTGAGTTGTTGCGCAGGCGATAGAGGTCGTCGCGACGCAGGATGAACATCACCCTCGACTTGGCGTCGTCGTTGCAATTGTAGTCGATATATCCTGCCTGCTGGAGTATTCGCAATGAAGCCTCCACCTGTGCGGGATAATGCTTGAAGTTGCGGCAGAATTTCGGGAGGTTGAACTTGAACGACATGTCGTATCCCGAACCAACGGCTATCTGGAAGAAGCAGGCGATATGCTCATACACCTTACGTATATAATCCTTGTCGGGGAAGTCGGCCACAGCCCTTTTCCTCAATCTTGTGATGTCGGAGCGATTGGTGAGCAATATTGCATAAGCCTTTTGGCCGTCGCGACCGGCGCGCCCAGCCTCCTGGAAATAAGATTCGATGCAGTCGGGGGCTTCGATATGTATCACCAGTCGCACGTCGGGTTTGTCGATACCCATACCGAATGCGTTGGTGGCCACCATCACCCTTACCTTGTCGGCTTGCCAGTCGCGTTGTCTTTCGTCGCGGATACTGTCGGCAAGACCAGCATGATAGAATGTGGCGTTGATATTGTTTTGGCAGAGGAAATCCGCCAGTTCCTTGGTCTCCTTTCTGTTGCGCATGTAGATGATGGCACATCCGTCGATCTCGTTGAGGATATGTATCATCTCGGCCGACTTATTTTCGGCGTTCCTCACGATGTAGGCAAGATTGCTGCGCTCAAAACTCATGCGGAACACATTCTTTGCCCTGAAATGCAGTTTGTCCTGGATATCATCCACGACAGCCGGTGTGGCAGTTGCCGTAAGCGCAAGCACCGGTTTGCCGGGCACCATATCCCTGATATCCGCAATCTTAAGGTAGGAGGGGCGGAAGTCATATCCCCATTGCGTGATACAGTGGGCTTCATCCACGGTGATGAAACTCACGTTGATATGGCGTAGTTTGGTGAGAAAGAGTTGAGAAGAAAGTCGTTCGGGAGATACATACAGAATCTTTATGGCTCCGAAGATACAGTTTTCGAGGGTCACTACAATTTGGTCTCTCGACATTCCCGAATAGATGGCAGCCGCCCTGATGTGGCGCTTTTTGAGATTGGCCACCTGGTCTTTCATAAGAGCGATGAGAGGGGTGATGACAATGCACACGCCATCCATGGCGAGAGCCGGCACCTGGAATGTGATCGACTTTCCGCCTCCTGTAGGCATAAGACCGAGAGTGTCGCGCCCGTCGGCAATGCTGTTTATTATCTCCAACTGAATACTGCGGAAATCATGGTAGCCCCAATATTTCCGCAGTATCTCCTTGTAATCGTCAACGTTCAATTCCTAATTCTTAATTTTTAATTCTTAATTCTCTAAGTTAGGCTTGATGTCCTCAATTTGCAGTTGCACCTCCCCGTGCTTATAAGCATTCTCGACGATGTTATAGACGATGTCGAAACTGCGCTTGCTCTTGATGAATCGGGCGGAGGCACTCTGTCCGAAGGCAATGCCGTTGACAACATTGCTCGACATACTATCCACCAGTTCGAGTTTGATGTGCTCCTGATTCTTGCCCACCACCTTACTTGTTCCGTAGTCATACACGTTGTGGGTGCAGAACAGCGGTCGGGGGTTGCAAGGACCGTGAGGCGCAAACTTCTTAAGGTCGTTGAGCAGTTTCTTGGTGATGTCCTTGAAGTCGATCACCGACTCGATGTCGAGTATCGCCTGTGTCTGTTCGGGCAGGATGTGCTCGTCAACATACGCCTGGAAACGCTTTTTGAAAGCAGGGATATTCTCCACCTTCATCGAGAGACCGGCAGCATAGGTGTGACCGCCGAAGTTGGCGAGCAAGTCGCGGCAACTCTTTATGGCCTCGTAGATGTCGAATCCCGCCACCGAGCGTGCGGAGCCGGTGGCCATACCGTCGCTGATGGTCATGACGATGGTAGGGCGGAAATAGATTTCGGTGATACGTGAGGCGACGATACCGATGACACCCTTTTTCCAATTGGCGTCGTAGAGCACAATCGACGACTGATGCCTTTGGTTTTCGAGCTTCTCCACAATCTGGTTGGCTTCCTCGGTCATCTGTTTGTCGATGTCCTTGCGCTGCTCGTTATATCCGTTGATAAGTTTGGCTTGATAGAGCGCTTTCTTGAAGTCCTTTTCCACGAGCAGATCCACTGCCTCCTTACCGTTTTGTATTCTTCCTGAGGCGTTGATGCGTGGACCTATCTTGAAGACGATGTCACTCATGGTGAGTTCGCGTCCGGTCAATCCGCATGTCTCGATGATAGCCTTCAGGCCGATGGACGGATTCTGGTTGAGTTGCTTCAACCCGTGGAATGCCAATGTGCGGTTTTCGCCCGTCACCGGCACTATGTCCGATGCGATGCTCACAGCACAGAAGTCGAGTAGGGGAATGAGTCGTGAGAATGGTATGCCGTTGTTTTTGGCAAAGGCCTGCATAAACTTGAATCCCACTCCACATCCCGACAGGTCGTGGAAGGGATAGGTGGCGTCCTTGCGTTTGGGATTAAGGATTGCCACTGCCGGTGGCATCTCGTAGTCGGGCTCGTGGTGGTCGCAGATGATGAAGTCGATGCCAAGGCTTTTGGCGTAGGCAATCTCCTCGTTGGCCTTGATGCCGCAGTCGAGTATAATCACCAGTTTTACGCCCTTCTCCTTGGCTTGGTCAATAGCCTTTATGCTCACCCCGTAGCCCTCCTCATATCGGTCGGGGATATAGTAGTCGATATTTGAATAGAACTGCAAAAGGAACTTATAGACGAGAGCCACGGCCGTGCATCCATCTACATCATAATCGCCATACACGAGGATGGGTTCCTTTCGTCCCATCGCGTCGTTGAGCCTATCGACCGCCACGTCCATGTCGTTCATGAGAAACGGGTCGATAAGTTCGCTGAGCATGGGACGAAAGAACCTCTTGGCCGCCGATTCGGTCTTTATACCTCTTTGTATAAGGAGGTCGGCCAGAATGGGGCTCATTCCGATTTTCTCCGCCAGTTCCTTGGCTGCACGGATTCTATCCTCGCTGGGCGGTGTATAGTTCCACTCAAAGTTCATTTACAATCCGAGTTTCTTACGTATTTCTGCCGGGATAGCGTTCTTGTTTACCATATAATCCATGGTGTTGGCGGCGATGAATGACTTGGTCATATACCAGATGCCCTTGTAGTCGCCTGTCTCGCCCCATGAGTTCTTCACCATATAATACTCCTTGCCATACTGGTCTTTGGCGATACCGAAGATGAGCATGCCGTGGTCGTCGGTGAGTTCCCAATTGTCGAAGCGCTCCTGGCGCATCTCCTGTGTGGGGATAATCTCGGGAGCCTTGCATCCGAGGGAGTCGAAGAGCTCGGTCTTCTTTTGCTTCTCAAGGCGCATCCACTTGGCTGCGTCGCTGCCCTTGAGGCTCTGCAACTTCTTGACATCGTAGTTGTAGGCCACACCCTTGCGTGTGAATCCTTCCTCACTAACGTCACCGCCCCATGCGATGGTGTATCCCTCCTTGAGGGCATTGTCGATAATCTGCATCATCTCGTCCATAGGTACGTTGTAAGACAGAGGGTTACGCCAGTTGTCCTGAACCTCTACTGCAAAGCGTGTGTAGAAGGGATGATGGGTGTAGGAAGTGATGGTGACATAGTCATTCCAGTCAAGACCGAGACTTGCGGCGAATGACTTCGGGGTGTATTCCTTGCCCTCGTATGTGAACTTCTCGGGGCACTTGCCAAGATAGGCGTCGAGGATACCCTGAAGACCCACTTTCCACTGTGGTGAGAGATTCTTGGCGTCGCTCTTTGACACTGCTGCCACATAAGGCTCCATCACTCCGAAGAACTCATTGAAGTTGTTGAGTGAGTCGCCATAAAGTGAACCGGGGAAAGGCATTGCATCGTCGGGGCAGATGCCGTAGTTCTGGATGCAGTAGAGAGGGTCGTAGCACGAACCGCCCTGAGCAAACTGGCAGTCGCCGTGGAGACGCACCACCTGGATGGCCCTGTCCATATAGGTCTTGTTGCACACGAACATCTCGCAGAGGTCGTACTCCTTACCGGTCTTCTTGAGTATCTCGCTCTCGAAATATGAGAGGGTAGAGTAGTTCCAGCACGTGCCGCTGCGGCTCTGGTCCTTGATACTTGAAATCTTGTTTTCCAATACGGTGGTGAACACCGGTTTGTTCTTGTTGACAGCTTCCTTCTTCTTGGCTGCCATTGCTCCGCCGCTGATGAGGACGGCGAGCGAGAGAATCATTAATTTCTTCATTTCTTATTATTATTTTTGTTATTGTTTATCATTTATAATTAAAACCACAGAGATTGAGAGATTAGGAGTATTCATATTATTAGGAGTTTGAATGCCTTTGGCATTTAGAGTATTTAGAGGGCTGCGCATTTGTTTGCCGTTTAGAAACTCTGCGACCTCTGTCGCTTGCGACTGCCTCTAACTACAAAAATAACTCTTTTCTCTTTATCTCTGTGGTTTAAATAAATGCCATTTACTTAATATTCCTTGTTTTCAGCCATATACTGCTCCACCTCGTCGGGATGATATGGTATGCGGTTCTTGCCCATGAATCGGCAACCGTCCTTAGTGATGAGGATGTCGTCCTCGATACGGATGCCGCCGAAGTCCTTGTATGTCTCCAGGAGGTCGAAGTTGATGAACTCCTTGCAGTGGCCGCTTGCCTTCCAGTCGTCGATGAGTGCGGGGATGAAGTAGATGCCCGGTTCGTCGGTCATCACGAAGTTCTCCTGCAGGCGGCGTCCCATGCGGAGGCAGTTGGTGCCAAACTGGTCGGATGGCTGCACCTCGTCGTCGAAACCTACGTATCTCTGGTCGAGAGCCTCCATGTCGTGCACGTCAAGACCCATCATGTGTCCAAGTCCGTGAGGCAGGAACATGGCATGAGCGCCAGCCCTTACGGCCTCCTCGGTGTCGCCCTTCATAAGACCGAGTTCCTTCAGTTTGTCGGTCATCAGTCGGCACACGTTCATGTGCACGTCATACCATTTCACTCCGGGTTTGGCCACGTCGAGGGCATAGTCATGACAAGCCTCGACGATGGAGTATATCTCGCGCTGACGCTGGTCGAACTTACCGTTTACGGGCATTGTGCGGGTGTTGTCGGAGCAATAGTCGTCCAACTCGCAACCGGCATCACACAATGCAAGGCGTCCGGCCTCAAGCAGGTTCATCGACGGATTGCCGTGCATAATCTCGCCATGCTGACTGAATATGGTGGCAAAGCTCACCTTGGATGAATATGAATTGGCCATACCGTCAACCTGTCCTCCGATGAATTTCTCGGTCACTCCCGGACGTACGAGGCGCATGGCCTTGGTGTGCATCTTATATCCCACCTCGCAAGCCCTCTCGATGGCCTCAATCTCCTGAGGCTCCTTGGTGGAGCGCATCTTCACCACAGCCTTGATGAGTTCGAGCGATGCCGACTCCTTCTGCTGGTTGGGATGAATGCCGAGCAGGTCCATTATCTGTATCATTGTGTCGTGGCGATAGGGAGGCAGGAAATGAATCTTGCGCTTGCTCTTAAGAGCATCATGAACGATAGTTGAGAGTCCCTTCATCGGCAGGGTGTTGTCCACTCCCACCTGTGCGGCGAGGTCGCTGACAGAGTCAACCGAACCATACCATACAATGTCAACCACGTCGATGTCGTCGCCAACAAGAGTCTCACGGTTGTTGTCGATGTCGATTACACCCACGAGGCCTTCGCGGTGCTGACCGAAATAATATATGAATGACGAATCCTGTCGATGGGGATAATAAGCATTGGCAGGATAGTTCATCGGCGACTCATTGTTGCCGAACAAGATGATGATACCGTCGTTAACGAGTTTTTTCAGCTCGTTTCTACGTCGAATATAGGTCTCTTTACTAAACATAAGCACTAATTTTTATTATTATTTTCAAAAATCCATGCAAAGATACGCATTTTTTTCGAAAAAAACTATACCTTTGCACAAAAAATATAACTTTATTGTGATAATTAGCAATTTATAACATTGAATATATGATAATAAGTGAGACAGGATTGGTGCTTGAAGGTGGCGGAATGCGAGGGACGTTCACCAGTGGCGTGCTCGATGCGTTCATGAAGTATGACTTGTATTTTAAGTATATCGTTGCGGTGTCGGCAGGCGCATGCAACGGATTGTCGTATATGAGTCGCCAGCCAGGTCGTGCACGTATGTCAAACATCGACATGCTTGTGAAATATCATTATATCGGACTTAGGCATCTTGTGACGCAAGGATGTATTTTCGACCCCGAATTGCTCTACGACCGTTTTCCAAATGAGTTGGTGCCCTACGACTACGACACCTATTT
>CALZMK010000046.1 GCA_945788545.1 uncultured Prevotella sp. | reverse complement strand
CTGCCCTACTGCCAACAGAAAAATTAAAAAAGTAATCAGTTTCTTCATGCTGCTCTATCGTTATGTTATTAGTCTCAAAGTTAAACAAAAATGAGAACATCGCAAGCTACGCTTCATGAGTTTAACCTTTTTTATTGTCGACAAGTCTAAAGACTGTCATTACAATATGCTTTAGATATGCATAAAGCTAATATAACAAAAATGCTAAGTGCTGGTAGATTTTTTCACGTACAGAGACGTTAGATAGTAAGGTAAAGATTATGTCTCGATTTGGGTTTAAGATAGACGGCGATACCCTGGAGAATAATTACAAGGAGCACTTGAGCGGTTTCCGTGAGTGGGATCAACTTGCACATGCGGACAACTGGCTTCTGCTGGTGGAGAACATGGGGGAGCATATGAACATAGACGAGTGCATGCACGCCAGGGATTTGTTCACGTTCGTCTCCAACAAGGACGGCCATGGAAAGAAGGGCACCCTGGCAGCCGCTGTCCGTGGCACGAAAGCCTCAGTAGCGGTAGAGGTGCTGATGCGGATCCCCGAGGAGAAGCGACTGGCCGTCAAGGAGATGACGATGGACTATTCTGATTCGATGTATTCCATAGTGAGGCAGGCCTTTCCCAACGCCACAATAGTCATAGACTGCTTCCACGTCATGAAGAACCAATGCGACGCCCTTGACAGCATACGCATGAAATTTAAGCGCAAGGCCATTTCCGAGCAGAACAGGGAAAAGCGGGAATTCAACCGCAAGAAGAGAAACAGGAAATTGGCAAGGGCCAGATACCGCAAGGCACATCCCAAAAGACGGGGGTAGAAACGCGGAAGACCAAGAAAACGTGCCAACGAGAAATACGTGCCGATGGAATTGTCCAATGGTGACACCAAGGTGGAACTCTTTACCCGTGTCAAGAGAGTGCTGCCCCAAAGTGGTGAGAAATGGAGCGAAAGCCAGAAGACCAGGCCCCGCATGGTCTTTGAGTTTGCTCCAAAACTGAAAGAGGCATACTCGCTGGTATGCAGGCTGCGTGCCATTTTCAAAAACAAGAAACTCACGAAAGATACAGCGAGGACAAGACTGCGTGAATGGTGCGGGGAAGTGTCCGCCAGTAGAATGCCCGAAATGATATCCGCTATGAAAACACTCAAATCCAAGGAGGATGAAGTGCTTAACTACTTCGTCAACCACTCAACCAATGCAGCCGCCGAATCGCTCAACTCAAAGATGAAAGGTTTCAGGTCTGAACTTAGAGGGGTGCGTGACTTGCCTTTCTTTCTCTTCCGTTGCGCCAGAATATTTGGTTAGCACCCCCAATCCACGGACAATATCGGTTGAGCCTTTTTTTCCCAGGCTTGGCCGTCGCCTGGCGCCGTCTTCACGACATGGGCAAAGGCGGTCAGTGGTACTGGATCAGCCTCATCCCCATCATCGGAGGCATCTGGCTGCTCGTGCTGCTCTGCACGCCAAGCGAGCCCCAGGACAACCGCTTCGGCCCCGCTGTGGACGAACAGGCAGCGCCCGCCCTGCTCCCATCCGCCCCCTCCTCCGCCTTGACGGCGGATGACACGACAAGCCCCACGCAGCCACTCTCAGGCAGCGTGGGGCTTGTCATATATAAGAGCATGGTATCTACTTCACAACGACTTTCCTGCCGCCAACGATGTAGACACCCTTAGGCAGTCCACTGAGGCGGGAAGCATTGCGCCGCACCATTGCGCCGGTAACGGAATAGACATCATAGGCCGGGACCTTTGCCATCTCTGTCTGCGGGATTTGGGTGGAGACGGTCAACAAAGCGGGGGCCGACTCTGAGCCATCAGGATAGACTGCCGTGACGGCATACTGATAGTCGCCCTCCTCAAGCCCCTGGTCCTGATAGGTGGTCGCGGAGGTGGCTCCGACCAGACTCCCCTCACGATAGACGCGATAGCTGGCGGCTTGGCTGGCCACCTCAAACGTGATGTCGTCGAGCATGAAGAGGAAAGCCTGGCTCGCAGGCGTGTTCTGCCTGATGGCAAAATAGGTTGTCCCCTCGGGCAACGACACCTCTATCCTTGTCCACTCACCTGAGCCCTGGGTGTAGTCGACTCCCAACATCTGGAAACTGCCTTTCTCGTTGTCGGTCGTGGATGTCCACACTTGGAAAGACTCCGTGCCATAGCCCTGCTGGGGGAAATTGTTCACCCAGAACGAGAGGGTCTGGGCGCGTCCAGACAGTCGCGGCGAGATGAGCCAGTTGTCGGCATCCACATAGGCAGTGCGCGACTCGTTGAGCTGGCATATTCCCACGAGAGCCTTGGTGCCCGAATAGGGGTCGAGGCCGGCTCCGCTGCGGAAAAGGTCGGAAGGCTGCCAGTCCATGAAGGCGAAAGCCTCTCCCTGATGGGGGTAAGTGGCCATGCTGCTCAGAGCCTGGGCCAGACCTCCATCAGCGTCGATGGTGGTCCAGTCGCCAAAGGTGAGACTCCACGGATCATAGCTCTCGAAGTCGTCGGTCAGACTCAAGAAGTCCACCTCCGGCTCCGTCCATGCCAGCGTGACGCTTCCTGCCTGTCGGTCGGTGAAGCGTAGGTCTGTGGGCGCGTTGACCTGCGCCTCCTCGGTTGCCACGTTGAGGGCGGCCATATTATTGTCGGGCAAGAGGTCGCCCTCGGCCACCACCTCGACACTCACTGCCAGCTTGTCGCCCTCGTCGAGCCGCGAAGTCGTCAGCCTCACGGGAATGACAGCCGACTCAAGCAGGCCGAGACGCAGGTCGAGTGTGGAGTCTGCTATGCTCTCACCATTCATAGCCACCCTCACCCTCGGGCCGACCAGTTCGTCGAGACCGTTGTTCTTCAAGGTCATGTCCACCGTCAGCGTCTGCCCCTTCTTGATGCGGGCGGGGGCGTTCAGCGTGATGGCGGCATCAGCCTTGGGAGGATCCACGATATTGATGTTGTCGACAAATATCTTCTTGCCCGCCAGCCCTTGCATGGCCGTACCCGTGAAGTGGAGCTTCACATAGTCCTCAGTGGCAAGACTTGCGGGGAGCTTCACCACGACGCGCGTCCATTCGTCGTTGGTGTTCTGGCTGAGGTCACAAGAGAACACCTTGGTCAGTCTTCCGTCCTTCTGCTCGAAGGAAGCGGCGAGTGTGACCGGCAAGTTCTGTGCAGCCCGATAATAGAAGAGCAGGTGGGGATTCTTGGCTCCCTTGAGTGTGATCTTGCCCGTATACACGTCGCCCTGGGAGGCTTCATTGGCAGAGAAAGCCTGCGAGCCACCATCGCCGTCGGCCGAGGCCTCGCCCGTTATCTGCCACTGATAGTTGCCCTCTCCGTGGTTGATACCCATGAAGAGCCCCTCGTCGGTGGCGTTCTTGAAACTTTGGTGGAAAGGCAGCGCGTAGGGCTTTCCCACAACGATGGCGGCCACGCCATACGAACTCTCGCCTGCCCCGTTGACAGCGCGCACGGCCCAGGTGCGATAGCTTTGGGGCTCGCCCTCGTCGTTGTTCATTCCCGTCACCTCATACTCCGTCTCACCGGTCACGGAGGTCAGAGAGTCGCTCACGTAGCCATCGCTCACGTTGAAGATGTCGTAGCGTGTCTTCGCGGGCTGGATGATTCCACCGTTGAGTCCCTCCACGGAATCCCATGAGAGGGTGACGGAATGCGTGTTGTCTCGAGCCGTCACGACGGGCATGTCGGGCATGTCCACCCCGACAAACACCGAGACGCTGGAACGTGGGCCACTGCCGGCTGCATTGTAGGCATACACTGAATAGGTGTTGGTGCCTTGCGAGGCATGACTGTCGGTGGCTGTCAACGCTGCGCCGGGACTGGGCTTCTCGATAGTCGCCACAAGGTCGTTGCCCTTGCGCACCTCGATTCTCGACAGGCTGCCGAGCGCCGCTCCGCCCAAGGTCTTGGTGGGGGCATTGAAGCTCAGAGTGGCCAGAAGCTCTCCCGTCGGGTCGCATACAGCCTTGAGGCTCGTCACCGAGTCGGGGGCATTGGCATCGGGCGCTTCCTCCACCAAGATGGAGTCGACGTAGAGGTAATACATCGAGGCGTCAGACACGGCGTGGAAGCCCATGTAGTATTTGCCCTCTGTCTTGGGGCGGATGGTTTTCGCAAACTGCTGATAGCTTACCTGATCGAGCACCGTTGTACCAAGCAGCGTGTCGGTGAGGAGCTCGGGAGAGTTACCCTTGCCCCAGAGCGCTTCCAACCTCTCGGGGTAGAGGGCT
Source organism: uncultured Prevotella sp. (assembly GCA_945788545.1). The sequence continues at coordinate 4,078 of CALZMK010000046.1, read as the reverse complement.
CCATTGGTGCTGCGGGCCTTGAAGCTCACCTTGTAGCTCTTTCCGCCCATGAGGTGGATGGGCGGCGTGATGAGCCAGTCGTCACCCACCGCGGAAGTGCTCCAATGGTAGGCAGCCGACTTGGTGGGGGCATCCCAACTCCAAGTGGCTCCGTCGTTGTTGGCGTCGATGACGGTGTAGAGGTCGAGGTTGCTGTCGAAATCGTTGAAGTAGGGCACGTCGAAGGCATCGCCCAAAAGTTGTTCGTTGCTCAGGGCCAGTGCACTGCCGCCATTGTCGTTCTTGGCTGCCACGCCATACCTGTAGGCCTTCAGCTTGGCCTGGGGAATCTGCTCGGTGAAGGTGGTGTCGGCCAAATTCCGCCCCACCCACAGGGTGTCCTTTCCAGATATTCGCGCCACGTCGTACCTCACACTCCCTAACCATCCGCCGTTCTGACCCTTGGCGGCATTCCATGAGAGACGCGACGCGCCTTGGCTGTCGGCCTCAAACCTCACGTTGGCAGGAGCGGCTGGAGTGTCGGTTCCCACAAAGGCCGTCGTCTTGGCCGACGGACTGTTGCCCTCGCTGTTGAATGTAAAGGCCACAAACTGGTTCGTTCCCTCGTGGGTTGTCACATCCACCGTGGTCGGCTCTCCTGCCACGGTTGTTCCCTTCAAGGTGTCGAGGCCATTGACAACCACCCTGTAGCCGAGCTGACCCGAGAGGGTGCCCTTGCCGTCGAAAGTTGTAGAGGGGGCTGTGAACGTAATCTTTCCAGTGAGCGCCCCGCCTACAAAGAGGGCCTTGAGGTCGGTGATGGCAGCCGGAGCCCCGTCTTCGGCTGCGGCTTTCGGTATGGTGAGCCCTGTTATGTTGGCTCCGCCATACTCATTAGGATAGTCGCCCACCTTGGTTGCCAAACCCGTGGAAAGGTCGACGGTATAGAGGGCACTGGCTCCAGCAGCATCGGTGGCCGCCCAATAGAACGTGTTGGTCTTAGGGTCGATTTCGCCCGACTGGAAGTAGCTGGAACCTCCGTCCGCCACAACAGCCACACCGGTGCTGCCTATCTTGGTCTCGCCACCCGTCTTGCGGTCGATTCTGTAGAGATTGCCGTCCTGAGCCACTCCGTATGCATAACCATCCTGGGCAATGCCCAAGGCCACATAGGCGTTGGCGGCTTGGGCGATGGTGGTGCGGGTCTTAGTGGCGTAATCGACAACACCCCACTCCAAGCCACTGCCATCAGCATTGCGGAACTCGCCGAAGACCTCGCCCGTGTTGGCGTCCTGGGCTGTCTCTACGGCAGAGAGCGAGAAATCGGGAAGAGGCGTGGGGGCATCCGCCACCTGCCACGTGTCGGTGTCTACAGTGAAGTAATACGACTGTATGAAACCGTACTCCTGCCAGGTAAGGTCGAGATATACCCCGCAAAGCTTGTTGCCCACACGGCCACAACCCGCATTGAAGAACGCCTGGCTGTAATCGTTGAGCCGTGTGACCGCAATGGGGTTGACAGGGGAAAAAGAATGGAAGCCAGGAAGGGTCGGGGAAACCACATCGCCCCAAAGGACCAACGAGGGATTGACCGACGAGACCGACGAATGAAGTTTCCGCCTCACGCTGAAGGGCTTCTCCTTGTAGAGGGCCGCAGGGCGGGCAGGAACTGATTTCTGTAGAAACAGGGCGGGAGACGACTTGCGCAGCTCGTGCGATGCCCGCGCCTGCTCCGCACCAGGCGCATTCTTGGCAGTCTTCAAAGGAAGTTCCGTCGATTTCGCTCGTTGTGACAATAGCGGCTGCGGACTTAAAGCAAGGGCAAGCCCAACAACCATACCGAGATACTGTCTTTTCATACCAATTATATTATAGGTTAAACAATAGAATTTGCATCCTGTCAATTTGGTAACTCTTCGAGTCCAAAGCATTGCACTTTAACAACAAAGGACTTGATTTTGCAAAGATAATATATTTATTGAAAAGAAAAACAGACATCACCGAAAATATTTTGAAAAGTTTTCTACACGGGCACAGGAATGGATTCAACCCAAATCAAAATATTCGCCCGACAAACAATAAAATGACAAAGATTGTTTCTTCTCTCATCGGTTTCTTGTAAATTTGCAAGCGAATATGCAGCGGTATTTGCCGCCGATAAATAAAAGATATAACAATGGAGACAGGAAACGTCATCAAGTCAAAGGGTATCTACCTTTATGTGAAAGCCACCCGCGATGGTGCGCCGGTGATGCTGAAGGCTTTGAAAAGTGAATACAAGGACAAGTCGCAGTTCCAGACGCTGCTGCGTAAGGAGTTTGAGACCGTGTCGAAGCTCGACCACGCCAACATAGCCAAGGAGACGCAACTCATCGACGACCCACAGTACGGCAAGGCCATCGTGGTGGAGTTTGTCGACGGACGGTCTCTCAACGCCTACTTGGCCGAGAACCACTCGGTGGAGGAGAAGCTCAACATCATCCGACAGATTGCCTCCGCCATAGGATATGCCAACGAGAGAAACATCCAGCACCGCAACTTGAAGGCCAGCAACGTCCTCATCGCCAAGCAGGGCGACGAGGTGAAGATAATCGACTTCCACATGCCGTTCGCCGACGACCTCCACGTGGGCTACAGCTCGATGGCGCATGTGTCGCCGGAACAGAAGGACGGCACGGTGGCCATCGACGTGCGCGCCGACGTGTACTCGCTCGGCGTGCTGATGAAGCAGATGGGACTGCCCGAGGACTACAACGGGTTGATAGAAAAATGCTGCAGCTACAACCGCGGCGACCGATATATGGACATGGACTCCATGGTGGCCGACCTCGACGGCGGCTCGGGCTCGGGCTACTCAACGAAGCGCATGGCGGTGTTCGCCGCCGTGGTGGTGGTGCTCATCGTGGTGGTGGTGGCGTTCTTTGCCCTGCAGCACAAGAGCGCCGAAAGGCAGACTGCCACTCAGGAGCAGACCGACTCCGCAGCCATGCAACAAGACCAGCAGACCGCACAGCAGCCCGTGGCCACGGCTCCAGCCGACTCTGACGCAGCCTCGACTGGCGCAAAATTCAACGACCAAGTGAAGCAGCAGATGTATGCCGACATGGACAGGATGTACCAGCCTTACCTCGACGGAACGGCAACCGACAAGCGGGCACTGAAGAAACAGATTGGACGCTACTACAAGGGACTGCAGAAGTCGCTCAGTCCGATGAGCAACGAAGAGCAGGCCGCTTTCGACCAGGCGTTCATTGAATACAAGAAGCAGAAAGAGGCCGCCATCAAATAACTCGGAGGGCTCAGAGTTCTCGGAGCCCTCCGAACTTAGTAGCCTCTGTGGGCGCGCCTTGCGCGATACATCGCCTCCCTAATACCCCCTCTTCCAAAAATCTCTTTCTTTGATGGGCCAAGAGACGCTCCAACATGTAGTCCGCCTGATGAATCAAGACGATGGCTATGTTTGCTGTTGTCTCTGGACTGCGCTTCGTGATTGCCCCCACATAACTTCTCGGATCGTTGTGGGTCCGGCAGTATTGTCTGGTTTGAAGTGTGCGCCTGTCATCTTTGGGCCTTTGCTGTAAGCCGTGCTGGCGGAGATAGTCCTCATAGTCGAGAAGCAGTTCTTGCAAACTTGCCTTTGCCACATTGGTGAGTTTAATCTCTGTTTCTTTTGATGTTGTTGCGGCAGCACTTCCTTCGGCTATATTCTGTCGGCCGCTTCGTGCGGCTTGCACCATTTGATCTATTGTGCGATCACTCGCAATGAAAACGTTGTTTGCAAAATAGCGAGTGATGTCATAGATTATCGTTGTCACTTGGAATACTCGAAGTTTGCGGTAATGTAACCATTCAATTTAGGCCGTCCTGTAATTGATTAAAAAATCCCGAGGTTTCAGTGTTATCCTACGACTGTCAATGAGTATCGGCTTTACAATAAAGCCATTACAAAATGCTTTGTAAAACGATGCAAAGGTAATAAAATTATTTAAAAAGAAATAAGATTTGATACGTTAACGTTTTGTTTTATATACACAAGACCCAACGAATGTCTTAATCATATTGAAGAATGTTGTAATAAATTGGTTTTAAAGTAGTGTAC
>CALZMK010000045.1 GCA_945788545.1 uncultured Prevotella sp. | reverse complement strand
CTTTGCAGAGTAAAGTTAATAAAAAACAACAAATATTAAAAGAGTATGAGCAAAAATCAATTGTCAGTGCGCATGCAGTTGCGTAAAATGAGTGTTGGAGATGTAATCACATTTCCTCTTGACAAGGTGACCTCAATCAGGTCCGCATGTTCGGCATATAGCCTTGAGTGGGATAAGAGTTTTGTGACAATGTCTGACAGAGAGACGCGCACAGTATCAGTAACCAGGACCCGATAATTATATGTCATTCCCATGTGGGGGTGTGGATTGAAATGAATAAAGAGAAATTAAATAAACACAATTATATGGACAATTTTAGCAAAGTGATCTACACGTCTCAACTAATAGTAGCATTAATACTATCTGTGTTGTCTCTGATAGCAGTATTAAGGGGTTATACCTATCAGATAATCATGGTTGCCATAAATCTTATAATGGCCTACATCGGATTTTATGAGATTAAAGAGGTAGAGAAGTAATGGCGGCATCACACACAAATTCTATTTGCGGCAAATGTAAGAATGCTCACAACGGGTTGAACGGTCGATACTGCACCTTGCTCAAACGAAATGTAGAGTACTACAGGGCACCTGCCTGTCAAAGTCAAACCAATAAAAAGTAATCCTATGGCAATCAATTTCAAGAAACTCAAATCTCAAATCAAGCCTTTCAGGCCCGAAGCGAAGCATACAGGTTACATCTTCCTTGCTACTGATGAGCAGAAGAAACACGGTGTATGTAGCATTGCCATAGCAGGCTCAAAGCACAGCGTCTTACAGGCGATGGTATGGTTTATACAAAATGATGAGGCTTACCGAAAAGAGTTCACACTATAATCTCTCCCACTATGCTCACACTCGATTTTTCAGACAAGAGCGTTACATACGACACCTTTATCCACGATCTGGCTATTGAGGTCGCACGACAGCTCTCCCGGCAGCGTAATGACCCAGAGACCGTAAGCCAACGACAGGCATACGCAATGTTCGGACGGGGTAATGTGGAGAGGTGGCGCAGACAGGGCAAGATACAGCCCTGCAAGCGTCCGGGCAAAGTCGAGTATCGCACGGCAGAATTGAGAGCATTACAGAGCGTACAACAGGACTATTTCAAATAACGCACAAGGCTGCATTAATGGGAACTACACTCCGGGGTCGTATGCCATAATGGAGGGTTGGCGGTTCGAGTCCGCTTGCAGCCACAAAAGACAACTGTATTTAATAACTTTAATATCAACATTATGAGCAATGCACTAACATTAGCTAAAGAGTTGCAACAGACAAAAGCAACCGATGTGATACGCAACGAACGAGTGCGTAGTCAGTTTATCAGCGTGTATAACTCCATCTGGAAAGAGGGCGGAGAACAGGTGTACGAACGAGAGGCAATCTATTTCAATCAACAGTTGAGAGATAAATCCAACCTACGAGAATGCTCTGGTACATCAATCTTTTACGCCTTTATTGACCTTGCCGTTAAGGGGCTTACACTTGCTCCCGGCTCACAGGCTCTCTGTTACCTCATACCTCGATCTGTCAAGATTGGCACAAACGCACAGGGAGGCGACATATGGGAAAAAGTCTGCAATCTTACCATATCGGGATATGGCGAATTGGCTCTCCGCAAGAATGCCGGACAAATACGCCACGCAGACAATCCTGTAATTGTGTACGAGGGCGACACGTTCCAGTACGGTGAGCAGAACGGACAGAAGGTTGTGAACTATATGTCTGCATTCCCGCGTAAGTCCAACAAGATTATTGCGTGCTTCCTGAAGATCACTCGTGCCGATGGCTCAATCGACTACTCTGTAATGACAGAGCAGGATTGGATGCGACTTAAAGGCTATTCCGACAAGCAGAACACCTATTTTGACACCAAGACACGCCAATATGTAACCAAGCCCAATGAGCTCTACAACAAGGACGGACAGATAGACACAGGCTTCCTGATGGCAAAGTGCGTAAAGCACGCGTTCAAAACATACCCGAAACTGAATATCGGTCGTGGATCATGTCTGGAAAGCGACACCATCGAACAACAGCAGACAGAGTTCGACCCATACGGCGGTGTCGGTGCGGAGCCTCAACCCGAACAGCAGGAACAGCACTTTGCACCTGCACCCGATATGTCGGCTGGTGTAACAATCGACCCTGCAGAGCAACCCGACAATAATGATGACACTTTCTAAAGCCTACGACTATGACACAAGAAATAGCAATCATCAAGCAGGAGAACATACAGACCATAGTGTCTGCCGCTCCTCAGTCTTACCAAGACAACCGGTTATCACGTGAAAAGTGTATCGAAGCAGGTCAAGCAATCCTTGATGCCATACAGCAGCAGGGAATGACTGACGAACTCGACCAGAGAGCAGCCAACTATATAGAAAAGGCTCGTAAGACCGTTAAGAGGATGAACGAACGCCGTTCGCCTGTCACCAAACTCTTTGACGATATACGTAAGGAATTCACAGCAATGGAGAACGCTATCGACCCTCTCAAATCCGACACCATTCCATACAAATTGCAGCAGATCCGCAATCAGTTTGCCGCAAAGAAGCGTGCCGAGGAGGAGGAACGCCGCCGCCGTGAGTATGAACGCCAACAGGCAGAACAGGCGCGTGCACGTATGAAGCAGGACATCGAGGAGGATTTCAAGTCACAGTTCCAACAACTCGTAAACAAGGTATGCAACGACCTTTCAGCCATTGACAATGCCGTAAACCTTGCCAACTACGAAGCATCATTCAAGAAGATTCAAGAGTTCTCGTCTGAACTTCCTGCCGACTTCCTCTACAACCTGCACACATTTATCCGCATCCCTGCCGGTGTCTCTGTTGAGGAACTTCGCAAGGTAGAGATAGAGACAAAGGAACGTCTTGGTAAGCAGTTCACCGAACAATACGACTTCGAGGTGGACAGCACAAAGCAGTACATCATCGACCGTCTTCCATCCAAGAAAGCGAACCTCGAACGTATGAAACAGGCTAACGAGGAGGAAGCTGCACGCATTAAGGCCGAAATGGAGGCACGGCAGAAAGCTGAGGCCGAACGTATGGAGAAAGAACGTGCCGCACGCGAGGCGGAGGAAAAGCGTAAGGCCGAAATGGAACGTGGTGCTGCAGAAATATCTTCACTGTTCAACAACGCTCAGGCTACTATGGCCGGTTACCAGCCAAAGACAAAAGTAACCAAGAAAATCAACCTACTCAATCCTGAAGGTATTATGCCCGTTATCGCGCTGTGGTGGAGCAATGAGGGCTACACGCTCTCTGTTGAGGAACTTTCCAAGATGTTCAAGAAACAAATCACGTTCTGCGAGAAACTGGCCAATAAAGAGGATATATACGTGACTGACGAGAGTGTTGAATACGTAGACGAAGTTAAGGCAAAGTAATCATGGCTAATCATAATCCAGATGAATACTATAACCGCACTGAGGTCTCCAACTCCGACCTCACGGCTTTGCGCGACATACTCCACCCTCGCCCACAATTCGGCGATCGTGAAGCTGCGTTCCGTTTCGGCTCTCTGGTCGATGCTATCATCACAGAGCCTGCCCGGGTGGACTACTACCGCTTGATGGTCGATGATGTTCTCTACACCGAGGACGAGTTTCGCCACGCACAGGAAATGCAAAAGTCTCTCCGCATGGAGGCTCGCAGAGATGCGTTCCTTGCCAAAGTGCTTGAATGTGCCGAAACGCAACGCTTCATGGTCAATAAGGCACAGCAGTTCACATACTGCGACTTCGCGTTCTCGCTCGATACTCGTTGCAAATGGGATTGGTGGCTCGGTGCTTTTGGTGGCGACCTCAAAACAACCTTTGCCAGCTCGCAGCAGGAGTTCGACGAGGCGGTTGACTTCTTCGATTGGGACAGGAGTCGTGCCTGGTATATGGATCTGGCAAAGAGCGACCGTGATTTCATTTACGCCATCAGTAAAAAGAACTGTCGTGTATTCAAAAAGTTCATCACTCGTGGCGATGAGATCTATAATCGTGGTCGCCAGAAATACGAAGAATTGGCATTTCAGTGGTGGCTCTTAACACCACATAAAACCGCATAATCATGGATATCTATTGCCGCGTAACTCCCTACGGTCTTGTGCCGCTCTACGACAGTGACTACGACATGAAGCAGCGTCTTCATGTTGGCTCTACCGTCCGTTGTCGCATCAGTCAACCACGCAACTACGAGTTTCACAAAAAATTCTTTGCGCTGGTTAGGTTGGCATACGACAACCTACCTCTTCCGCTCGTTGAGCGGTGGAACATACGCAGTGTGGACGATATGCTGCGCCGCTTCAAGCGCGACCTCGGTCATTTCACATCGTATGTCAACGAGTATGGCGAGCGTGAGATTGAGTATTGCAGCATATCGTTCGCGGCAATGGATGAAGAAGAATTTGAGCGGTTCTATAACGGCAGCGTAAATCTCGTGCTTGACAAGTATATACGAGGACTTGAGCGCGAAGACTTGTTGGCCGAAGTTGAAAATTTTAAGTGAAAGTATTATGAAACCAAAAGTAGGACAATGCTATTACGAACCTCGTGGACGTGCTTTTCGCATCTATCGTTACGATTATGTGGGAGAAACGGCATCATCTGCTTCTCCGGTCCCCGGTGAGCCTCTTTACCATAACAGAGAGGAAGCCCGCAAGCGTGTTTACGAACTTAACGGATGGAGGTATAAGCCATGCCAGAAGAACTAAGACACCACCTGCGTGTTGAGCCTTATCCCTACCAACGCGAGGGAATTGCATACGGACTTGACAAGAAGCGCCTCATTATCGGCGATGAACCGGGCTTGGGTAAAACTCTACAAAGCATTGGTATTGTCGATACTGCCAACGCTTATCCCTGCCTTGTGATTTGTCCCTCATCACTCAAAATCAATTGGCAGCGTGAGTTCGAGAAAATCACCGATAAGAGCGCACTTGTGCTTGACAACAATGTCCGCACCACTTGGGGCTATCTCTTGTCAATGGGTGTTCATCAGGTCGCCATTGTCAATTATGAGAGCCTTCGCAAATACTTCGTTTGGGATATTAAGGGAGGCAAGCAGTTCCGACTCAAAGATGTGGTGTTCTGTCCGCAAATACGCATGTTCAAGTCAATCATCATTGACGAGAGCCATCGTGTCAAAGACCCATCGGCACAGCAGACAATCTTTGCGAAAGGTCTCTCCGTTGGCAAGGATTACCGCATACTCCTTTCCGGGACTCCTGTTGTAAATCGTCCCGAGGACTTAATCGCCCAGCTCTCCATATTGGACCGCGTAGGCGATTTTGGAGGACGTGCCAAGTTTATGGCAGATTACTGCACCGACCCGAGGGACAAAAAGGCAGAGCCTGCTGTGTCGTTGTCCGTCCTCTCAAAGCAGTTGTATGATACCTGTATGATACGCCGTGAGAAAGCGAAGGTGTTGCCACAGCTCCCCGACAAAACACGTGTGGACTTATACGTTGAGATATCCAATGATAAGGAATACAACCTTGCTGCCGCAGATCTCGCTGCATACTTGCAGGAGTACACCGAGTGTACCGATTGGGAGATACGCCGCAAAATGCGTATGGAAGCACTCGTCCGCTTCATGACGCTTCGTTCTCTCGCCACCAAAGGCAAAATCGCACAGGCGGTAGATTTCATACGCACATTTCTCGACAGCGGTAAGAAACTCATCGTGTTCTGCTCACTTCACGAAATTGTGGACGAACTGCAAAAGGTGTTCCCTCGTGCGGTAACTGTTACAGGACGTGATAGTATGGTAAACAAACAGGCATCTGTCGATGCGTTCCAGAACAACCCCGATGTAAACCTCATCATCTGTTCAATCAAAGCTGCCGGAGTGGGACTGACACTTACAGCCTCATCAAACGTGGCATTCATTGAATTGGCTTGGACGTATGCCGACTGCTGCCAATGTGAGGACAGAGCGCACCGCATAGGTCAGAAAGACAACGTAACCTGTTACTACCTGCTCGGACGTGGCACAATCGACCACACCATTTACAACCTCATACACCGCAAGAAATCTATTGCGAGTGAAATAATGAACTCGGACGATGATATACCAACCGATGAAATGTATTTCGATGAGTTGGTGTCCTCGTTCCTCAATACCTCGGGCTGATGGAGATCAGCAAAACCGATGTGCAGAAGATCATCAAGTATCTCGATGGCGCTGTAAAGGTATATGACAGCCTGCCCGGACAACGGAACAGATGCCGAGCGTGGGTTATAAGACAGATGAAAAAGAAGTTAGAAAAGAAGTTATTAACAATATTAAATTCAGTTCAAAATGAAGAAAAATGACATCGTTGATTACGTTATCAACAACACGAAATTAAGTCGTTCACAGGCAATAGCCGCCACCGAAAGCGTGGTAGATGCTATCAGCCAGTCACTCATCAAGGGCGAGAGTGTTTACATTCGTGGTTTCGCCACTATCAAAGCCATTAAGACTGCACCCAAAAAGGCACGCAACATCAGCAAGGGTACAGTAGTAACCATTCCAGCACGGAATACTGCCAAACTCGTGTTAAGTAAAGAGTTGAAAGAACGTATGAACTTGAAATAATGACGAAAAGTAAACTGACATTTGACGAGTTGGTAGCAGCACACAAAAAAGCTGCTACCACTCGAAAACGACCTACGGACGAGGAACACCGCATACAGTGTGCGTGTGTGCGGTGGTTCTCCCTCCAATACCCCGAGCTGAAAGGCAGGTTGTTCGCCGTCCCAAATGGTGGCAGACGTGATGCTACTACGGCAGCGAAACTGAAAGCCGAGGGAGTTGTGGCAGGAGTGTCAGACCTCATCCTCCTGAAGAGCAACCGGGATTACGGAGCATTGCTCATTGAAATGAAAACTCTCAAAGGCAGGCAGCGAGAAAACCAAAAGCAATGGCAGAACATAGTCTGTACAGACGGAGAGTACAAATATGTGGTGTGTCGTTCCTTTGACGATTTCAGGCGTGAGGTGGACGACTATTTGAGAAACGATAAATAAGACCGTATGATTATGGCACGTACTGTAAAGACTGGTTTGGAATACTTTCCATTCGACATAGACTTCTTCCAAGATTTGCGTATTAGGAAGTTAATCAAGTATCAAGGCGGCAAGGCTGTGACTGTATATGCTTTCCTGCTGTGTATTATCTACAAAGATGGGTACTACATCAGGTGGGACAATGAGCTGCCCTTTGTAATCTCGGAGCAGACCGGGTACGATGAGGCGTATATACAGGAGGTCATTAACTGCTGCTTGAACATCGGATTATTCTCTAAGGAACTATTCAAGGCGGAGGGGATCATGACATCGAATGGCATACAGGAAAGATATATGAATATCACCAGGCTTTGCAAGCGGACGGCAACTATCAGCGAATACAATCTATTGGACTATAAGCCAAAAGTAGCAGACAAACCCAAACCGGTTACAAAGAAAAAAGTACAGACTGAGAGTCCTGCCAAGACGATTGAATCTACACAAGCGGCCTATACGTTAACTCTGGAGCAGGAAATTGATCAACTGAAAAAAGATGAAAGTTGGCTTAACGGACTGCGGCAGCTTCACTCTGTGAGCATAGAGCAGCTTCGGAACAGTTTTGATGACTTCAAGGTGCAGTGTGTGGCTGACGGCAAGGCACGCCATCAGTCTATGCAGGATGCGAAGCAGCACTTCAACTCATGGCTGCGCATAGTAATCAACAAGAATAAACAACAAGAGAAAGATGTTACAGTTAGATCCGAAAGAAGAAATCAACGCGGAGCAAATGTTCTCTCAGCTGATGAGAAGAAAACATACGGTGACTCGTTTTAGGTTGCCTTACACGCCCAAACAGGTATATGCAATGCTTTACGAAGCGTGCCGGGTAGAGGTTGCACACCGATACCGACAGTTCTATGCAACCGAAGACTACAAGCGTCATCTATGGGATATTGCCAAATGGCTTACCTCCGATGCTTCCACTTTCGGGCTGTTCCTCTGCGGTGGAGCAGGCAACGGCAAGACCACAATCCTGCGTGCATTGCAAAACCTCGTGAACTACCTGCGATCCGATGAGGGCTACAGTAGTGAGACAGGGCACCCGATAAAGGGTTATATGATTGTTTCGGCAAAAGACCTCGTGTTGCTTGCCAAAGCATACAATAACCCCACAAGGGATAACGAGAGTGATGTTTACAAGTTCAGGAGGTTACGTAAGATGGAGATACTCGCCATTGACGACCTCGGAACAGAGCCACGTGAGAGCATACACTACGGCGATTTCGTTACGGCGGCAATGGATGTCATATCCTACCGCTATGAGGAGCAGTTCTGCACATTGGCATCGTCCAACCTTGCGGCAGACGAAATCTCCAAATACTACGATGAACGAATTGCAGACCGTTTCCGGGAAATGATGCACATCATCAACTTCGGTACGGAGAAATCATTCAGAAAGAAGTGAAACTAAAATTATAATTAGCTATGAATAAAGATTATGCCTATTGTTCGGGCGTTACCTGCCC
>CALZMK010000044.1 GCA_945788545.1 uncultured Prevotella sp. | reverse complement strand
TGTTTCGTTATCGGTAATAGGATAACAATTTTGGTTCCGCCTCTCTGCTTTTTAATGGGCAGAGAGGTTTTTTTATATTAAAAGGTGTGAAAGATTTGGTGATAACAAAAATGTTTTGTAACTTTGTCGGCAAATTATGATACCTAATTAAAAAGATATGAAGAGAAGCTCTCACTATTTAAGAATGGTATGGACGTTATTCGCCCTGATATTCTTTACACTAACAACCACTGCCGACAATCTCTCGGAGTTGAAATTCCGACGGATTGACACCCGTAATGGTCTGTCCAACTCACAAGCCAATTGTGTGTTGAAGGACTCGCGCGGATATGTATGGATAGGCACCCAGTATGGACTTAACCGCTTCGACGGTTTCCGCGTGCGCTCATTTTATTCCAAGACATCCGCCAACAAGTCGCTTCGGTATGACTTCTACGACGACCTCTACGAGGCTGCCGACGGAATGATTTGGATTCGCCAGGGTGTGAACTATTGCATCTTCAATCCCGACACCGAGATTTTTGATTACGACATCGCTGCATGGATGCAGCAGCACAACATCCCCGGCAATCCCGAGTATATCCATATCGACTCTCGCAAGAATATATGGATTAAACCATACGAAAATGCTTTTTATTGTTATAATCCCAAAACCGAAAAGGTGAGGAAATATGTGATGGATTATGCAAAACTCGGTGTAAGACAGGGCGCATTAGTATCGTCGATGGCCGACCTTGGAAAGAGTGCCGTGGTGATATTCAATTCGGGCGACATCATCTGTATGAACTCCGAGACGGGAAAGATTGACTGGGGTACGCATTATGTGCGCAACCAGGTATCTACGATTAAGGAGAATTACAAGATATGGCTCAGTCCCAAGGGCGACTATTGGGTGGTGAGTCCGGATGGACAATGGATTTATCGTCAGGACCGCAAGAAATGGTATAACTCTCTCGACGCCATGCTCAAGGACGACGGATTCAAGGAGTTTCCCGGGAATATGGTGTTGTATGACGTGCATTTTGTAGGTAATCGCGAATTATGGCTTGCCACCGACCACAATGGACTTGTCATTTTCGATTATACCAATCACAAAGTCAACAGGTTTCTCAACGAGCGCGACGACCGCACCACAGTGCCCAACAACACGCTCATCCGCCTCAATGGTACGAACGACGGCAGTGTGTGGATATGCGGTTTGCAAGGCGGTGTGAGCCAGTGCACACGCACCCCCTCCATCTTCGACAACTATCCCTTTGGCGTTGTCAACTGTATTACCCAGGATACGAAAGGCAACTACTGGATTGGCACCAATGACAAGGGTGTCTTCTGCTTTAATCCCAAGACCGGTGAGCGCACCGACTTTACGACAAAGAACAGCGACTTACAGTCGGACATCATGGTATGTCTGCTCGGTGCATCCGACGGTTCGGTATGGGTAGGAACATACAATGGCGGACTGTCGCATATCGTGGATGGTGCGGTTAACACATATATGCCCAAAGAGGGTGGTCTTGCCAACAAGAATATATGGGGATTGGCCGAGGATAGCGATGGTAAGTTGTGGATAGGAACGCTTGGCTCGGGAGTGCAGAGCCTCACCCCCAAGACAGGACATTTCACGACATATAACTCCCAAAGCAAGAATGTGTCGAGCGACTATGTATCCTCGATGCAGATGGCCGACAACGGTTGGATTGTCGTGGGAACATCGGATTTCTATTCCGTCATCGACCCCAAGATAAATAAGGTGGTGAACATGACCATTCCCTCCGACTCGTTACGAGGATTTATTCCGGCAAACTCTTCCACCCAGGTGATAATGGATAGTCGCGGATTGTTGTGGTATGCCTCTCCCTCGGGATTGTCGATAGTGGATACCGAGACAGGAAACGTGTCGCAGCTCGATGAGCGCAACGGATTGGAGAGTTCCTCTATATGTGGCGTTATCGAAGACAAGAGACGTAATATGTGGGTGGCAACTGAGTTTGGACTTGCCCATGTCATTGTCAAGAACAAGGACGGGGCATGGACATTCGAGGTGGTCAACTATTCCCAGCAGGATGGTCTCTTGCCTGGACCCCATAACAAGCGATCTATGTGCCAAATGCGCGATGGCACTATCCTTCTCGGTGGAGTGAGTGGCGTGGATGTCATCTCGCCGCAGAAGTTGCGCAGCAATGTGAAGCGTGGGCGCCCCGTGTTTGCCGGACTGATGTTGTTCGACAAGGAGATAGGTATCGGCACCGAGTATGAGGGTCGTGTCGTTCTGCGCGAGTCGCTCGACAAGTCACGCCGCCTTGTGTTGAATAGCAACGAAAGCCAGTTTACCATTCAGATGGGAATCGACCAGGGGCTTGCCGACAATAATGTGCAGTTCACATATCGCCTCGAAGGATTGAGCAACAACTGGATAACCACCGAGCCCAACAACCCAAATATCTCGTTCACAGGTCTTCCCTCGGGCACTTACACCCTTGTCGTGAAGATCAGTGGCGATGATGCCGAGCGGGCTGCCGAGAGCCGACTGGAGATTGTCGTCCGTCCGCCGTTCTATGCCACATGGTGGGCTTATGTTTTCTATATCCTCATTGCAGTGTTGCTGTTGCGCATGTGGATGAGGCACGAGAAGAAGAAACTCAACTTCGAGCGCATGAAGATGCAGAAGGAAACCGAGCGCCAGCAGTCCAACCTCAAGTATGAGGTGTATTCGGGGGTCAACGAGGAGATGCGCCAACCTTTCGAGAAGACCTTCGTATTGCTTGAGGAGATGATGAAGAACGAGAACGATGAGCAGCGCTACCAGCAGATGCACGATCTGCGCGAGACTCTCGACGGAGTGTTCCTCAAGATGACCGAGTATGTGGAGGACAAGGAGAAGAAAGAACTCATCGTGCCCAAGATTACCGAGACCGAGATAGCAAGTGTCGATCAGCAACTCGTGGATAATGCCACTGCCTATGTGGAGAAGAATATCTCCAATGGCGACATCACCGTCGAGACGATGAGCGAAGCCCTCAATATGTCGCGTGTTCATCTTTACAAGCGACTCACTGCCATCACGGGTCAGACACCGTCGGAGTTTATCCGCGACATACGCCTAAGGCATGCCGAGCGACTGATACGTTTGGGCCAACTCACGGTGAGCGAGGTGAGCTACAAGGTGGGCTTCAACAATCCCCGCTACTTCTCCAAGTACTTCAAGGATAAGTATGGAATGTTGCCATCACAGTATAAAACGCAGGATTCTGATGAGAAATAACAAATAGTGCATATAGATATAACAAAAAAGTTTGCGTTTCTCGGGAGAGAAGCGTAACTTTGCAAGCAAAATTACAAAATAAGAATTTAGAATTAAAAATTTAAAGTATGAAGATTTCCAATCTAAGAATGATGCTTGCGTCAACAATCCTCGCCGGTGCCGTAATGTCGCCGGTGGCAATGTGGGCAGCAGGCTATCAGAAGCAGGGTAGGAGCATTACCCTCTCTTTGCCTACCAAGCAGCAAAAGGAGGCCAAGACAGTGCGCCTGACTATCGTTAGTGACAACATCATCCGTGTGGAGGCTACTCCCGAAAACGCTATCCCCAACAAGCGCAAGAGTCTTGTGGTGGTGAACCGCGAGGGCAAGTATTCTTCCAATGTCAAGGAGGACGACCGCACAGTGACAATCGAGACTGCCGCCCTCATCTGCAAGGCAGAGAAGCAGACCGGCAAACTCACCTTCATCGACAAGACCACGGGTAAGGTGCTCCTGCAGGAGGCTGACGGCAGTAAGACATTCACCAAATATGTGTCGAATCAGACCGAACTGCCCGCAAACTATCATCCCACATCGCCCGACGAGGTAAACTGGGGCAAGAAGACCGACCTCAACAAGCTATCGCTTGAGGATCGCTCGGGATATTCATGGCATGCCCTCTTCGAGAGTGATGCCGACGAGGCTTTCTATGGCTTGGGTCAGCATCAGTCGGAGGAGATGAACTATAAGGGACGCAACGAGGAACTCTTCCAATATAATACTAAGGTGTCAATCCCCTTCGTTGTCAGCAATAAGAACTATGGTATTCTTTGGGATTCTTATTCCTATGGACGCTGGGGTAATCCCAACAACTATCAGCAGCTCCACCGCGCCTTCAAACTCTATGATAAGAACGGAAAGGTGGGTTCGCTCACCGGTACATATACCGAGGATAGCGGCAAGATTATCGAGCGTCGCGAGGACTCTTTATATTATGAGCACTCGGGCGTAGTGGGCCTGTTGCCTCAGGACATCAATCTTGGCAAGTCTAATGTCGTATATCAGGGCGAGATTGAGGCTCCCGCAACAGCAAAGTATCGCTTTATCCTTTATTATTCGGGATATGTGAAGGTGTATATGGGCGGTCGCTTGGTAGTGCCCGAGCGCTGGCGCACAGCCTGGAACCCCAACGCATATAAGTTTGAGGTTGACCTGAAGAAGGGCGAGCGCACTCCGCTACGTGTGGAATGGCAGCCCGACGGTGGCGTGGCTTACTGTGGACTCCGTGCAGCCACTCCGCAGACTGATGCAGAGCAGGGTAGGGTATCTATCTGGGCTGAGATGGACAAGGAGATGGACTACTACTTCATTGCCGGCAAGAGCTACGACGATGTCATCAAGGGCTATCGCTTCCTCACAGGCCGTGCACAGGTGATGCCCAAGTGGACACTCGGATTCTGGCAGAGCCGCGAGAAATACAACACCCAGGCTGAGCTTGAAGGCGTATTAGGCGAGTTCCGCAAGCGTCAGATACCAGTGGATGTGATGGTTCAGGACTGGCTCTATTGGGAAGAGGACAAGTGGGGCAGCTTTAAGTTCGACCTCAAGCGATTCCCCAATCCCAAGGGTATGGTTGACTACGTTCACGACAACAATGCCCGCATCCTCATCTCGCATTGGCCAAAGTATTATGCCTCTACCGACAACTTCAAGGCACTCGACAAGAACGGATGGATGTATCAGCAGGCCATCAAGGACAACATCCGCGACTGGGTAGGTCCCGGTTATCTCGGCTCGTTCTATGATGCTTATTCAGCTGGCGCGCGCAAGCTTTTCTGGCAGCAGATGCACGACAATCTTTACACTCTGGGAATTGACTGCTGGTGGATGGATGCCTCAGAGCCTAACGTGCGCGACTGCACTCCCATCGAATATCGCAAGCTCCTCTGCGGACCTACCGCAATGGGAACTAGTGAGGAGTATTTCAATGCTTATTCCGTAGTGAATGCCGACGCTATATACAATGGTCAGCGTTCGGTTGACAACAACAAGCGCGTCTTCCTCCTCACCCGTAGCGGATTTGCCGGTGAGCAGCGTTTCTCCACCGCCACATGGAGTGGTGACATCGGAACTCGTTGGGAGGATATGCGTGCGCAGATGACTGCCGGACTCAACTTCTCGATGGCGGGAGTGCCCTTCTGGGGTATGGACCAGGGCGGATTCTGTGTTGAGAACCGCTATGTGGCTGCCCAGCAGCTGTTTGACAAGACGGGTTATGAGAATGAGGACCTCAAGGAGTGGCGCGAGCTTAATGCCCGTTGGAATCAGTTTGGTTGCTTCATCCCTCTCTATCGTGCCCACGGTCAGTGGCCCTATCGTGAGGTGTGGAACCTCGCTCCCGAGGGACATCCTTGCTATAATGCCATTGTATATTACGACAAGTTGCGCTATCGCATGATGCCTTACCTCTATTCTATGGCAGGATGGGTCAATTATAAGGACTACACCATGCTCCGTGGCTTGGTGATGGACTTCGGTTCCGACTCCAAGGTACTTAACATCGGCGACCAGTGGATGTTCGGTCCTGCCTTCATGGCATGTCCCGTCGGCACCTACAAGGCTCGCTCTCGCGATGTCTATTTCCCCAAGCAGTGCAGTTGGTATGACCTCTATACAGGTAAGAAATATGCTGGCGGACAGACGGTTTGCGTGTCCGCGCCCTACGAGAAGATGCCGGTGTTCGTGCGCGAGGGTGCCATCGTTCCCTTCGGTCCCGAGTTGCAGTGGAGCGACGAGAAGAAGCCTGAGCTCATCAACCTCTATGTATATACCGGCGCCAACGGCGAGTTTGAACTCTATGAGGACGAAGGCACCAACTACAACTACGAGAAGGGTAAGTCGGCGAAGATCCTCTTCCAGTGGGACGACGCTTCAAAGACCCTCACCATCGGTGCGCGCCGCGGTTCATTCAATGGTATGCTGAAGACCCGCCGCTTCAATGTAGTCCTCGTCAAGGAGGGCACAGAGCTCATCCTCGACAATCCCGCAGGCAAGCTCGTGGAATACAATGGCAAGGCCCTCACTGTGAAAATGTGATAATATCACTATATGAAAAGACTTTATATTCTCTTATTGGTCCTTGCGACCTTAGTAAGCGGAATGTCAGCCCGTGATCGAATCAACTTCGACAAGGGTTGGCGTTTCGCTCTTGTTGATTCTGTACAGATGTCCTCACCCGAGTATAACGATGCAGGATGGCGCTTGCTCAATGTGCCCCACGACTGGGCTATCGAGGGCGACTTCTCTGCCTCGGCTCCGTCGGGCAATAGCGGCGGTGCGCTCCCCGGTGGAGTGGGGTGGTATCGCAAGTCATTCTCCGTGGATGCCGCCGATGAGGGCAAACAGTTCTACATCGACTTCGACGGAGTGTATATGAACGCCAAGGTGTGGATCAACGGCACATTGCTCGGTCAGCGCCCCTATGGCTACAGTTCCTTCCGCTACGACCTTACACCTTATATTATATATGGTGGAAAGAATGTTGTGGCAGTGCGCGTGGACAACAGCGACCAGCCCAACAGCCGATGGTATAGCGGTTGCGGCATCTATCGCCATGTGTGGCTCAACAAGACTGCAAGAACCCATGTAGCCCACTGGGGCACGCACGTGGTGGCGGAAGGCAACAAGGTGAAGGTGGATGTGAAGGTTGATAATCCTGACAATGCCAAGTTTGCCGTGCGCAACACACTGCTCGACCACGAAGGCAGGGTAGTGGGCAAGGCCACGGGCATAAAGTCGGTAATCAAGGTGAGCAAACCAAGATTGTGGTCGTGCGAATCACCATATATTTATACCGTGAGGACTGAAATCGTGGTTGGAGGCAAGGTGATAGATACCTACGAGACAACAACAGGATTCCGCACATTCAAATTCGATGCAGCCAAGGGCTTCTCTCTCAATGGCAAGTCGATGAAGATAAACGGTGTATGTCAGCACCACGACCTCGGATGCCTTGGCGCTGCGGTGAATGAGGACGCCCTCCACCGCCAACTCAGGATACTCAAGGAGATGGGCACCAACGCCATCCGTTGCTCTCATAATCCTCCCGCTCCCGAACTCCTTGCCATGTGCGACACCATGGGATTCATCGTCATGGACGAGTCGTTCGACATGTGGCGCCGCCGCAAGACTCAGAACGACTATGCCCGCTTCTTCGACGAGTGGGCGGAGCGCGACCTCACCGACCTTGTGCTGCGCGACCGCAACCATCCCTCCATCCTCATGTGGAGCATAGGCAACGAGGTGCTCGAACAGTGGTCGTCGGCAGATGCGGATAATCTCACCGCCGAACAGGCCAACCTCATCCTTAATGCAGGACACGACGCATCGACCCTCGCCCATGGTGAGGAACTCAGCGTCAACTCCATACTCACACGCAACCTCTGCAACATCATTCGCCGATATGACACCACTCGCCCCATCACGGCGGGATGCAACGAACCCGACCCCAAGAACCACCTCTTCAAGAGCGGTGCGTTGGACATCATCGGATTCAACTATCATCATCAGTGGGTGAAGGATGTTCCGCAGAACTTCCCCGGCAAACCGTTTATATTCTCCGAGAGTGTGTCGGCATTGCAGACGCGCGGCTTCTATATGATGCCGAGCGACTCGGTGTATAAGGCACCCGTGGAGTGGTGGTTGCCCTATCAGGATCCCTCGTTCCAATGCTCTGCCTACGACAATATGCACGCCTCATGGAGCTCTACCCACGAGGAGACATGGGATGTAGTGAAGCATAACGACTTCGTGGGCGGACAGTTTATTTGGACGGGATTCGACTATATCGGCGAACCCACGCCCTACGGATTTCCCGCCCGCAGCAGTTACTTCGGTATCGTTGACCTCGCGGGATTCCCCAAGGATTCGTATTATCTCTATCAGAGCGAATGGACCGACAAGCAGGTGCTCCATCTCTTCCCACATTGGAACTGGCTCGACGGCGAGCAAATCGACATGTGGTGCTATTATAACAATGCCGACGAGGTGGAACTCTTCATCAACGGACGCTCTCAGGGCGTGAAGTCAAAGAAGGACGCGCATGAGTATCACCTGATGTGGAGGGTGACGTTTGAGCCCG
The DNA here is from genome assembly GCA_945788545.1 of uncultured Prevotella sp. The sequence goes on along the minus strand of CALZMK010000044.1, from coordinate 316 downwards.
GCGAGGTGAAGGCAGTGGCTCGCAAGGACGGACGCGTGGTGGCAGAGAAGGTCATCCGCACCGCCGGAGCTCCCGCTGCATTGCGCCTTACATCCGACCGCACTCACTTCGGCTCCAATCCCAATGGCGACAACCTTGCCTTCATCACCGTAGAGGTGGTGGATAGCGATGGCAACCTCTGTCCGCGTGCCGAGGACCAGGTGTTCTTCGAGGTGGAGGGTGGTCGCATCGTTGGCGTGGATAACGGTAATCCCGTGTCTATGGAGCGCTTCAAGGACAACAAGCGCAAGGCCTTCAACGGGCGCTGCCTCGTTGT
>CALZMK010000043.1 GCA_945788545.1 uncultured Prevotella sp. | reverse complement strand
TAGGTGTGGCGTGGGGAGTCGGACTTTTGATTTCAAAAATCAAAAATCCAAAATTAAAGAATTAAAGAATTAAAATATTAAAGTGGGGCCGATGAAGGATATTGATTTATCATTGATAAGTAAATATCGAGGCGAACTGATGGGTTTTGCCATGATATATGTGGTGATGTTTCACGTGTGTGGATCTCGCCACGACACACTGTGGTATTGCCTTGCCCGCTGCGGCAACCTCGGAGTTGACATTTTCCTTTTCCTCAGTGGCATCGGATTATGGTTTGCCTGGACTCGCAATTCCTCGCTGCGTCATTTCTATTGGCGCCGCTACAAGCGCATCTATCCTGCATGGCTTGTCATTGCCTCACTCTTCTACATACCCAAGTTTATCGACGGCAACATCACCTTTGCCGAGTTATTGGGCGAACTGACTATCAATTATGGATTCTGGCATCATCTTGCCCTCAATTTCTGGTATGTTCCAGCCATTCTCGCCCTTTATCTCATTGCCCCATGGTATATGACACTCATTCAGAAGGATTCACATTACCGTTGGCTCCCTGTTGCAGCGATGCTCCTCACCCTGTTGGTGCAATATTGGCAACCGCTTCACCATTCTGTAGGACATCTTGAGATATTCTTCTCACGCATACCCATTTTCCTCCTTGGCATCAACGCAGGTGCTTTGGTAAAGTCGGGATATAGAATGCCCAAGTCTTCTCTTTGGCTGCTCCTCCTCATCCTTGCGATGAGCACCCTCGTATGCGTGAACTTCGAGGATGGTCTCCGCCGTCGTTTTCCTCTCTTCATCGAGCGATGGGCATACATCCCATGGACAGTGTCACTCTGCATACTTCTGCCACTCCTTTTCGACCGTCTTCCCCGATGGAGTCTCAAACTCTTCACCATTGCCGGCACGGTGAGCCTCGAAATCTATCTCATCCATATCGAGTTTGTGATGAAGGATGTCAAGTCATACCAATTGGGATATTGGCCCACGTTTTTGCTGACTCTCGGTATCTCAACCCTTTTGGGCTATGTACTGCATTATGCTATTGATAAATTACAAAATATCAGAAAGAAATGAACATACGACATATCATTAAGGTGGCACGCCCCCACCATTGGATAAAAAATCTCTTCGTCTTTCTCCCCGTTTTTTTCGGTGGAGGACTACTCCACACTACCGAAGCGGTGTCCGCCGCTCTCACCTTCCTGTCGTTCAGTCTTGCGGCATCAGCCATCTATTGTCTTAACGACATCATCGACGTCGAGGCCGACCGTGCCCACCCTGTTAAGTGCAAGCGCCCGATTGCCTCGGGAGCCATCACCATCCCACAGGCTTATGGTATGATGTCATTCAGCCTTCTGTTGTCCATCATTCTGATGTTCCTGCTGCCCGAAGGCCATAACAATGCCATCCTTGTCATCATTGCCTATTTTGTCCTCAACGTGGCCTATTGTCTCCGTCTTAAGGAATATGCCATCATCGACGTGTGCATCATTGCCTCGGGGTTTGTTCTGCGCATTTTGGCAGGCGGTTATGCCACTGACGTGCAACTCAGTAAGTGGATAGTGCTCATGACCTTCCTGCTCACCCTCTTCCTCGCCTTCGCCAAGCGACGCGACGATGTCCTACGGATGAACACCACCGGCCAGGCTCCCCGCAAGAATACAAGCCGCTACAACCTTACTTTCATCAATCAGGCCATTACCATCACAGCCAGTGTCATGCTCGTATGTTATGTCATGTACACGGTGTCGCCCGAGATTATCTCACAGTTTGCCACCGACAAACTCTATCTCACGTCCATCCTTGTCATCCTCGCCATTCTGCGCTATCTGCAGATTTCCGTTGTTGACGAAAAGAGCGGCGACCCTGTCAAGGTGGCACTCACCGACCGTGCCACCCAGCTCATCCTGCTTGCCTGGTTGCTTTCGTTCCTCATAATCATCTATTTATAATATAACATGAGAAAGATCTACGCATTCGACTTCGACGGCACGTTGACTAATCGTGACTCACTCATAGCCATCATCCGCTATGTGAGTGGCAACGGTAAACTCATTATGTGGATGCTCACGCATATCCATCTGTTGATATTGATGAAGGTTGGCCTCTATTCCAACAATACACTCAAGCAGCAACTCTGTCGGCATATCTTTGCCAGCATGACAGCCGAGGCCCTTGCAGCCAAAGCCGAGGCATTTGCCCATGACAACAGTCATATCATCCGTCCCGAAGCCAAGCCCTTGATAAAGTCGGCTCTTGCCGAGGGCTCCACCGTGTGCATCATTTCCGCAAGCCCCTCTATATGGGTTCGCCCCTTTTTCCACGATTGTCCAGGCATCGAGTTTCTGTGCACAGAGTTGGATAGTGCCGACGGAGTGATCACCGGTCGCTTTCTTGGCAGCAACTGCTATGGTCAGGAAAAAGTCAACCGACTTCTCTCTCGCTATCCCGACAGGGGCAGCTACGAGTTGATAGCCTTCGGCGACAGCCGGGGAGACAGAGAGCTCCTCGCCTTTGCCGACAAGGCACACTTTAGAACATTGAAGGTTGAAGATTGAAAGTTGAAGATTAAGATTTAATAATATATGAAGATAAAGGATATAAAAGATTCGTTTGGAAAGTTCTTTAACACTTTCAGAGTAAAGAAGGAAGAAGTGATTCCCTCTTTGGTGATACTCGTTCTGATGGCATCACTCAATGTCCTCGCCGTGAGCAAGTATTACACGGCGTTCAGCAAAACCCACCAGGCAATATGGGGCCTTTTTGTCAAATACTACCATGTGTCGGGCTTCGACCCCATCACCTATTGCGTTCTCACCGAATGGGAACCGAAATACAACATCTATCGTCATCCCCTACTCACCTTCTTCGAGTATCCTTTCTATCTTCTCAACCAAGGACTGGCGATACTGTTTGACAAGAACATGGCCCAGGTGATAGTGGCTGTGCTGCTTGTGTTCTTCGCCTATTACACCTGGATATTCCTCTACAGGATAATCCGTGAGATAGTGGGTCTTGGTCGCACCGACTCCACCCTCCTCTCGATGTTCTTCTACTCCTTTGGCTATGTCATGCTCACCCTCATGGTGCCCGATCATTTTGCCGTTTCCATGTTCATGCTCGTCACCTGTCTCTACGTATGTGGCAAAGCCATACAAAAGGGCAAGCAACTGAAGATATGGCAGACGTGGATAATCTTCTTCCTCACCGCCGGCACCACATTGAGCAATGGCATCAAGGTGTTTCTCGATGCGCTTTTTGTCAACAAGTGGCGATTCTTCCGTCCCAAGTATTTCCTTCTTGCGGTGATAGTTCCCAGTGCTCTGATATGGGTGTTTGCCCGTTGGGAATACAAGCAATATGTATGGCCTCGCGAGATGGCACAACTGCAAAAGAAAAGAGCCGCAGCCAAGAAAGAGGACAACAAACTGCTTGCCCAGTTCAAGGACACTACCAGTTTGAAGGACTCGACACAAATCGCCAAGGCATTCAAAAAACTCAAGAGGCGCAAGATGCACGAGAAGTATCTTGCCGACCACAAAAAGATGTGGAATGTCAACAAGGGCACTCCTATGGGCAAGGGCGAGTTTATGCAATGGACGGATGAGAGCACGTCGCGTATCGATGCCTTGGTGGAGAATATCTTCGGCGAACCGATACAGATCCACAAGCGGTATCTTCTTGGTGATGTATTGCGCGATCGTCCCACAGTGGTCAGATACGACAATGCCCTCAACTATATCGTTGAAGGCATCATCGTGCTGATGTTCCTCGCCGGCATATTGGCAGGAATCCGCAGCAAGTTCTTTCTTATGGTATTGTCGGGAGTGACATTCGACGCCGTCATCCACCTTGGATTGGGCTTCGGTCTCAACGAGGTGTTCATCATGTCAGGCCACTGGATATTCGTCATCCCCATTGCCGTCGCCTATCTCTTTAGGCGTATTCATGGCAATATGGCATTGACAATACTCCGCACTCTCACATTGGTGCTCACCCTCTTCCTCTTTGCCTACAACATCACCCTCTTCATCTCCTATTTTGCCTGAGGTTTAGAGTAGTCGTGGCGATGGCGCAACTTCCAGTATCCGTGCATGTTCTGCACTGCATACACCGCCATCTCCGCCAAACTCTTGCCAACAAGCAAGGTCATGATGTCGTATAGTTTCTCCTCCCATGTCTTGATGTGCACGGGAGGCACCTTCTCGCCAGTCTTCTCTCCGCAAGTCTTTGCATATAGCTTATTGCACATTGCCACATCCTCGGGGTCGATGGTCTCGTCGAGGCACATCTTCACTATCAATTCGTCCAATTTGCGTGCAGCCTCACCGTTGGCATCCCTGCTATTGGTTATCGACGTGGATACGAGTCGGTATTTCAATAGCGGTTGGCGGATGTTGGCAAACTTACCGAATCTCAGCATTTTCGACCATAGCAGTTTGTCCTCCGCCCATCTCACCGACTGGTATCCGCAAGTTCGCATATACACGTCACGCCGATACATCGCCCCCGGATGGGCCACCCATGGATGTCGCGAAAGATGTCGCGGCAGGGTGTATGGGAAATTTCGCCCCATCTCCCTGCTTTGCTCATCTATAAACACCACGGCACTCGACACAAGACAATAGTCGGGATGCGCCTCAAGGAAGTCAAACTCCCTCTGTATTCTGTCGGGCATGCACACGTCGTCGGCGTCTATCTTTGCGATATATTTGCCTATTGCTGCCCTGTTGGCATGGTAGCTCACCGTACCGAAGCATCCAAAGGCCTGAGAGAAATATCTTATTCGGCTATCCTTATATGACTTGATGATATCCTCCGTGGAGTCGGTCGAACCATCATTCCAAATGATAAACTCAAAGTCGCGGAATGTCTGACCGAGGACACTATCAATAGTCTCCCTCAGGAATCTCTCTCCGTTGTGTACGCAAAGTACAATCGAAACCTTACATATCCGCATACTTCACTCGCTTATTTTAGATTCTCAGATGCATAATTTCCCAATGCCTCATATCCCGCGGGATTAAGGTGCAACCAGTCCATCTGGTAGCGTTCCTGCACCACCGAGGGATTAGCCGTGTCTCTCACCACAGCGTCAAAGTCGAGCACGCCGTCAAAAGCCTTCGACTCCCTAATCCACTTGTTGATATACTGTCGTGCAGCCTCGCGGAAGGGGTCGCCGTTGTCATAGAAACTCTTGAAATATGGAGATATGGTTGCTCCATATATCTTCATGCCGCGGTCGTGTGCCTTCTTTATGAATTCCTTGTAGCACTCAATAATCTTCTTTGCCCTCATCTCGGCGTCGCCATTGGTTCCGCCAAGGTCGTTGATACCCTCAAACACGATGATGGTCTTCACTCCGTCCTGTGCCAGACAGTCGCGGTCGAATCTCTTCACTGCGGGGTCGCTCAACCCTCCGAAGCACACGGCATTTCCTCCAATGCCCAAGTTGAGCACTGCTATGTTCTTCGTAGCCTCATTGGCTTGCAGTCTATCGGCGAGAAAGTCAGTCCATCTGTCCTGCAGGTTGGTCGTTGTTCCGCGTCCATCTGTAATAGAGTTTCCAATCACAGCGATGGCTTCACATCCCTCCCTTCTCACATCGATGGTAGCGATATTATACCAATGATCCTCTCTCTCGGGGTTCTTTGTGAAGTCCGACTTTGGCGTGGCCTCACCGTTTATAATATAAGAGGTAGTGCGCGATCCTCTGTGACTTGTTGCGTTCACGGGTGTCTCGCCATAGCAGATGTTGATACTCAGTCGCTGCAGCGGTTTGAGGTTGTAAGCCAACTCATCGCTCACCACAGTCCCACCGGCAGGAATCGTAATGTTTTTCTTTCCATTAAACTTCAAGTATTTTGCAGTTTTGGCATTAATTTTAATTCCGATGTTAGGCACATCCTCCGCTGCCACTGGATTACGCCCAGGGTCGTTGTCTAAGTCGGCGATATATATCGACTTTATTTCCACTGGTTGCTTACTGTATTCGTTCGACAGATGCAGGCGCATCACGTCTCCGCCTATCGACACACGCACAATCTGGCGTATCGACTTGCCTGTCAATGTACCACTCTTGGGCATGTCACCCTTGCCAGTAAACTCCGTTGCGGTAGCCCATGTAGCCACCCATTCGCCAGCTGCTTTTTGCTTTCCCTTGGCCGACATTTCGCAGCACATTATCAATGCCAGCACCATCAAAATAATATTTTTCATTGTTTCTTTGATAATTTTTGCTGCAAAGTTACACTAATTTTCTGAATTTCCAATCAAAATTTGTACCTAATATTACTGGATTTGTTTCATTATGGGCAAAAAGTCATATAATTGGACAGGTACATTGGTTTTCCCACTTATTTACATACGAACAAAAGACGAGAAATTCCGCCAAACATTTGGCGGTTTCAGTTTTTCTTTGTACCTTTGCCGGCGAAGAAGTAAAAACATACGCCGATGGAAGTGAACAACAAGTACATACGTTTTGACTGGGCAGTGAAGCGAATGTTGCGCGACAAGGCCAACTTCGCCGTGTTGGAAGGACTGATAACGGTTCTGACAGGCGAGGTGGTGAAGATAGAGGAACTGCTTGAGAGCGAGGGCAATCAGGAGACTGCCAGCGACAAGTTCAACCGTGTCGATATCAAGGCTAAGAACGACAAGGGAGAAATAATTATCGTCGAGGTGCAGCTCACGCGACAGTTGTATTTCCTTCAGCGAATGCTTTATGGTGTGTCGAAAGCCATCACCGAGCATATCGAGATAGGCAATAAGTACGACAAGGTGAAGAAGGTTTACTCTATCAACATCCTCTACTTCGACCTTGGCAAGGGTAGCGACTATCTCTATCACGGCAAGACCGTGTTCACCGGAGTGCACACAAATGATCGTCTTGAGGTGAACACCAAGGAAGCCGACGAACTCCGAATGCGTGTACCCGAAGACATATTCCCCGAATATTACATCATCCGCGTTAACGAGTTCAACAGCGTTGCCACCACCCCGATAGAGGAATGGCTTGACTATCTGAAGAACAACCGCATCAAGGACGACACCTCGACGCCGGGACTTAAGGAGGCTCGCCAGAAACTCCTCTACTTGACGATGAGCGACAAGGAGCGCAGAGCCTACGATGAGCACATGGACGACATTATGGTGCAGAACGACGTGCTCGACACGGCAGAGGAAAAGGGTGTTATAAAAGGCATAATGTTAACAGCCAAGAACTTAAAGTCGATGGGCTTTAGCATTGCAGACATTATGAATGCTACAGGGTTATCGGAAGACGACATAAAGAAGCTATAAGTATTAATCTGAATTAAAGGAAATTTCTCGTCCCGCAGGGTTTGCGCCCTGCGGGACGTTTTTTATATATAGGTTTTAAGAAGAAAAAGACAATGATGAAGACATGGAACGACAACATAAGGCAACATAAGACAACTTTTATCTGCAAGCGTCCTATTTGAATCTTTGAAAATCATAATATCTTTAGATATTAAATAATCTGTGTCAATCTGTGTTAATCTGTGGTCAACAAAAAACTCCGTGTCCATCCGTGTTAATCCGTGCCTAGAACATTGTATTAACGACAACTAAGACAACATATACAACATAGACAATAAGTTAGTTGTTATCAGTTGTCCTTGTTGTCGTCAATAAATAACAGCGGTAAGGCGGCTAAAAACGTTAAATTGTTGTAAATACAAAAATAATCTGAGCATTTTGACATTTGTTTGAGAGAAAATTTGTAACTTTGCAACGCATTTGCAATAAGCAGCACAAAAGATGCTAAAAAAATTGGAATTATTGATTAATTAATAAAAGAATAATATTATGGCTTTACCAATAAAGACTATCCCCGTTCTCTTTGGAGAGGCTGCTGAACGTTTCGATAGAGAAGCTGAGGAAAATGCAAAGAGACCCACTCCCCGGCTCTCGCCAGAACGCAAGGCGAGGTTAGAAGAATTCTTGGAGCATTCACGACAGTTTCAAATACAACTTTCTGTTAGATGACGCAAAAGGAATATACTTTCAACTTGATGCTCGATACGGACATGATTCTTTATACAAAAGAGATTAGAGAATTGTGTCCCACATTCTCGTGTGGTCAAGGTGAGAATGAACAAGGACTCAACGATTTCTTTGAAAATGATGCAGACTTGTATCGTGAAGAATTACTTGGAAAAACATACTGTTTTCTGACAAGAGAGCTGCCTCATCGAATTGTTGGGCTCTTCACCATCTCCAACGACAGTATAAAGACAACGCATCTTGGTCGCTCCACAACCAACAGACTTAATCGTGGTATCAGCAATCCCAAGCGTGGACGTAGCTATCCGGCTGTACTTATAGGGCGTCTTGGTGTTGATGAGCATTTCCAGGGAGGTGGCAGATATGTTGGCACTCAGATTCTCGATATTCTCAAAGACTGGTTTACCGACGAGAACAACAAGACCGGATGCCGTTTTCTTGTGGTAGATGCACATAATCATCCCAGAACACTCCATTTCTATGAGCAGAACGGATTCAAGTTCCTTCATAAGTCTGAAGATGAGGAGCGTGAGTATTACCATATAGCTGATGGCGAAACGATACACACAAGACTAATGTATTTTGATTTGAAACTTTTAAAATAAAAATTGCATCGTATGACAGCAAAGCCAACCATACACGAGACTGGATGCAACTCCCTAAGCCTTAGAGATTTAGGTGGTATCAGTTTTGCCGTAACGTCTTCATTCACATATAGATACAGAGCCTTCCGCAGGTGTCA
>CALZMK010000042.1 GCA_945788545.1 uncultured Prevotella sp. | reverse complement strand
GGCTTATTGGTTTCAATACCGATATATCCCTTGTCCACCTTGGCAGCCTTCATCAGAAGTTGCAGACCGACGATAATCTCATCGGCATGCTCCATCATCAACCGATAGTCAGAGGTGATATATGGCTCACATTCCACAGCATTGATGATGACACACTCGGCAGTAGCTCCAGGAGGAGGACACAGTTTGATGAACGTGGGGAATCCGGCACCACCCATACCGGTGACACCAGCCTTCTTGATACTCTCCACAATACTCTCGGGAGTAAGGTCGGGACGGTCTTCCACCCTCACCAAATCCTCGCTGCGGTCGATACTCTCCTCCCATTCGTCGCCTTCAACACTGACAATGATAGCAGGACGACGATAGCCAGAGGCATCGACAGCAGAGTCGATCTTTGCCACCTTACCCGAAACAGATGAGTAGATGGGGGCAGAAACAAAACCGCCAGCCTCGGCAAGCAATGTGCCAACCTTGACAACATCGCCCTTTGCCACTACGGGCTTTGCCGGAGCACCAATGTGCTGCGACAACGGGAATACAGCCTGCTTGGGCAGCGGAGCCACCTGTGTGGGCACCTCATGAGTAAGCTTATTCTCCTCAGGATGTATTCCTCCTATTCTAAATGTTCTTATTTTCATATTCATTCTGTTACTGGATTGTTCTTAGGAGCAGGGAAATTCACAGCCTTGATAGCACCTGTTGGACATACCTTCTCACACTTGCGGCATGAGCGGCATTTCAGAGGGTCGATGTACGACAGGTTGCATTCAACGGTGATAGCTCCGAACGGGCACTCCTTCTCACACTTGCCGCAACCGATACATGCAGCGGCACAAGCCTTCTTAGCGGCCGGTCCCTTGTCGCGGTTGACACAGCTGACATACACACGGCGACCCTTAGGTCCCTTCTTGCGCAACTCGATGATGTGGCGCGGACAGGCTTTAGCGCATGCTCCACATGCGGTGCAAAGGTCTTCGTTTACCTCTGGCAATCCTGTCTCTGGATTGATGGCAATAGCACCAAACTGGCATGCTTCAACACAGTCGCCGCAACCGAGGCAACCGAATCCACATGCAGTCTCACCAGCTGCACAGGCATTCATAGCCGCACATGTGCGCAATCCGCAATACTCTGCCGTCTTAGGGCGGTTTTCACACGTACCGTTACATCTCACCACTGCCACCATCGGTTCGGTGTTTGCAACAGCCATACCTAAAAGGTCGGCCACTTGCTCCATCACTGCTGATCCGCCTACAGGACAGTTGAGTCCTTCGAGGCTACCTCCATCAGCTGCCTTCACAAGAGCATCTGCCATACCCGAACATCCTGGGAATCCGCAACCGCCACAGTTGGCCTGTGGCAGTACGGCTGACACCTGGGCAATCCTCGGGTCTTCCTTCACAGCAAACTTTTTGGAGCATACGTACAATACGGCTGCTGCCACAAGTGCGATGGCTCCAAGCACAATCACTGCGATTAACATAAAATCCATAGTTACTTACTTTATTTTTTTGTTTGTTTCTTATTCTAAAAGTTTTTCCACACTAAACGTAACACTGTTTCCTATACGGGAGCGCAAGAGCCATATTAATATATAATAAGGTATAAGGGCTCCAAGTCCCACTAATGCTGACACAATCTCGTCCGAGGTTATCCACATTGTAAGGAAAAGCGCAACCATCATCACCACAAAAGGCAATCCGAATCCTACCAGCAGAGCCTTGTGGGCAGAACCCTCAGACACCGACACCATGACATTGTCACCGGCCTTGTAGGATGACGCGTCGGCAGTAACGACATCGATTATCTTGACCTTGCTCTCCGATGCGGCACAATGCCCTGCCACCTTGCAGGAGGCACATGCCGAAGACTGCACGATGCGCACCCTGACCATGTCTTTCTCGATACATTCGACGACACCTTTATGTGTGATTTTGCTTTTCATCAAGTGCAAAGGTACTACTACTTTTCCAATTATCAAACAAAAAACATCATTTTTTTGCAAAAAAGTTCGTAATCGTTTGCAGTTTTCATTTTTTTTATATACTTTTGTGCTTACAAACAGATAAAAGCAGTAAAATTATGAAGACTTCAGAGCAGACTATCCAGCAAATTGAGCGTGCCATAAAGAAGGTGGCCGACAAATTTCCCTCATCCGAGGAAGCTACCATTTTCACAGATATCCACATCCGTGTAAACCAGGAGACAGGCGAACTTGTGGCATTCGATGACGATGACAAGGAGATAACCAGAGTTATCGTGGAGCAATGGATAAACAACCAGGACGACAACTTCTACGATGAGGTTGCCAAACAATTGCGCAAGTGCATTGAGCATGAAAAGACTCTTATTGAGAATCTTTCCATCATCCGCCCCTACTCTTTCGTGCTCGAAGACGAGGACAAGGAGAACATCGCCGAACTGTATGTTGTTGACGACGATACCGTCATCATCGACCCCGACCTGATGGAAGGACTTGACAAGGATCTCAATGACTTTCTGGAGGAACTGCTAAAAGAGTAAAATTGGTTGCATACAAAAGCTTGGAACGGAGATACAAAGGCTTTGAATCTCCGTTCCAAGCTTTAGGATGCACATACAAAGCCTTGTTATGGTATTACGATAGCCTATTGTAAACATTACACAAGTTAACTTATGACAGTTTCATAACTACTGTTCTGAAAGTTCCTCGGCAGCTATCCTCTCCCCTCCACAACAGCTGTTCTTACCCCATAACAACAGATTATCGGGACAGTACCTGCCCCGATAATCCCTAATTTTTAATTCCTAATTCTTAATTTTCACCTTTCCACCTTTTATATATATGCCCTTCTCGGCCTTCTTCTCTATACCTCGAATGTCATAGATACGCTCTCCTTCATTGGAGTCAACAATGATGGATTTCAATGTTGTTGGAGTGGCGATATTCTTGAAATCCTTCCACACATCGGCATTGCGATAGGCAGCCTCCGAGCCTTCGGGTACAATGAGCGTTGCCTGCTCTGTTACCGGTGATTGGAATGCCTCAACCTCTGCCATAGGCGGCTCTGTGGCAAGCACTTCCACCACTCTGATGTTGTCGCAACCGGAGAATGCCTTCGCTCCTATAAAGTTGCAGGTGGCGGGCAGATGCACCTCAGTGAGACTCTTGTTGTCGGCAAATGCTTCCCAAATGATATTCCGCAGCGATGTGTGCGACAGATCGGCCTTCTTAAGACCTGTGCCACGGAACACCCAGTTGCCTATGCACTCCAACGTCTCGGGGAAATCAATCTCCTCCAAGGCGGAGCAACCGTCAAACAGTTCATTCTCAAAGGCTATGAGATTTTTGGGCAGCACTACGCTCTTCAGGCTTGCGCAACCAGAGAATAGTCCCGGATGGATTATCTGCAGATCCTCGGGGAAAGTCGCCTTCTCCAATCCTGTACATCTACCGAAGGCATACGGACAAACCTCAACGCCATAAGGTATAGCCACCTCTTTCAGACAATCATTGTTATAGAAGGCATAAACTCCTATTGTCTTCAATCCATCAGGGAGAATGACGGTTTCGAAGTTATTATTTTCAAAAGCACGCTTGTCAATGTATTTCAATGTTGACGGCAGAGAAACCTGTGTGGCGTGATTATCAAGGTAACATCTCTGACCTAAGTATTCCACACCCTCAGGTATCACGATGTTTTGCAACTGGCATAATTCGAACGCACGATAGCCTATTCGTCTTACACTGTTAGGCATGACAACGCCATTGGGAAGTTCGCGGGTAAAGAATGTATAAGGCTCAATAGTATTAATACCATCAGGCAGTACAAAGTTCTCGATAGGGTTTACCCAACCACGGAAGGCACTCGCGCTGATATGCTTTACACTTTTGGGCAATATCACCTCCGAAGGCAGATTTGCTAAAAGAAAAGCCTTTTCCCCTATTTCCTCCAACTCTTCGGGCCAATTCAATTTTGATAAATTCTCACATAAAAAGAAAGCCTTGTATGGTATTCTCTTCAATTTATCAGGCAGCACAATCTCCTCTAACGACTCACATGAAGAAAAAACCTCATCGCCCAGTTCTTCAAGGGTAGAGGGTAGGACAACTTTCTTTATCGTGGAACTTTTGAAGTTCGAATTGCCTATGCGCCTCAAGCCCTCGGGAAACTCAAAGTGGTTGACTTTTCTATAGGTGCCAAAGGCATTGTCGCCAATTTCCGTTATATCGTCAGGCAATACGAACGTGCTGTCGGCCATTGCCGACGGAGCAACATACAACAAACGCCGGCCATCACTCACATTGCATGTCATGACTGAGTCGGCGGTCATCTTCAGCGACGGATTGTTCTCGGAAATGGTGAAGCTCTTCAGGTTTGGACATCCGTCTAACGGCCATCCTTTTACATCCACAAGTGTTGACGGGAAATGCACTGTTTTCAGATTGGGGCACGACAAGAATATATTAGAACCGATTGTCGTTACGCCCTCCGGGATATTGGCTTCCTCCAGTTGTGACTCATGGAACGCCCTCTCACCAATTTCCGTTATTCCCTCAGGCAGGAAGTCGAGATTTTTAATCTGCATACCGGCAAATGCCAAGGCAGGCACCTTCTTCAGCGACTTTGGAAGCACCACGTTTGTCAGAGGGGCGTACATAAAGGCACCATCCGCTATCTCAGTGACGCTTTCGGGCACTACCAGTTCTGTAATATCGGTATAGCAGATGACACGCGTGCCAATCTTCTTCAAGTTTGCCGGCAGATGGATTTCCTTCAGTCCACTTCTATCATAGAACATACTGTCGGGCAGTTCCGTTATATGGTCGGGGAATGTGAACGATGTAATCTTGCCACCTAAGATGGCATCTCCAAACACACCTTTGCCCAATGTCTCTATCGACCCTGGCAGTGTGGATATTGATATATTTGCACATCTGTAAAAAGCCCAGTTGCCAAGATGCTTCAGCGTGGACGGCAGTTCAGCCAACTCAAGGTTGCCGCATTCCTTGAATGCCGCCTCGCCTATCGACTCAAGTCCTTCGGGCAGGTTGATGCTATTGATGTTTGTCTCACAGAAGGCATATTTGCCTATCGACTTGATAGTCTTGGGCAACACTACCTCACTGCACTCCTTCGAATAGGGACATTCGTCGAAATACAGGAAGTTATCACCAATGGCTGTAACGGTATATGTCTTTCCGTCCTTGGCCACGAATGTCTCAGGCACGGTAATCGTGCCGCTTGTCTCCACATGGTAGGTTCCCGCCACCTCTGCCGTCATCGTCTCATCGTCACAGATGAAGGTAAGAGTATTACCATAGTGGTAGAACTTCTTCGCGTCGGCATTGGTGACATTCAACGCCACCAATGCCATAATAATCAGAATGGAATTTCTCATAACTCTTAATTTATACATATTGAAAACTATTTATGAATAGTCACTTTCACTAATTGCATTATCATTCATCAATTTTTTATTATCATTCCTCATAATAAACTCACTGGGGCTTATCCCCTTCATCTTCATAAAATAGCGATTGAACGATGATAGGGAATTGAAACCACTTGCGGTTGCCACTTCGGCTATCATCATCTTGTTTTCACCGCTCATTTCCTTCATGATGCCACATGCCTCTTCAATGCGGTATTTGTTCACATAGTCATAGAATGTGGTGTGAAGTGTATTATTAAGATAAAGAGACAAATAGGTCTTGTTGGTGCATATTTCCGCAGCAAGGTCGATGACCGTAAGTTTTTTGTTAAGATAAATTTTGCCAACGGTCATGACATTGTCGAGACGTTCACCGATGATTGCTTCGCGTTCTTGTTTATTTTTCATAATGGCTAAATTATCGTCAATGTTGTTATTTGTTATTTCTACTGTCTTGTCACTATGATCTTCGGGAATTGACTCCTGCCTTGTTATTTCTGCCATATTGGGGGATTTAGGTTTTTCGTTCCTGTGTCCTAATACGAAGTTTCTCCCTACAAGCATTCTCAAGACACGATGCCTGCTCGCCATCCTGAAGACAATCGCCCACAGGAGCATACCGACAATGTTAAATACCGTCTCGCTAATCCAGGTGGTGGTGTCGAACGACAACGAATAGAGCAATAAAGTGGCAAAATAGATATAACAAGAGATTAAAACCCATCTCACGTCGATGTTCTCGGTATAGGAACAATGGTCGAACATTCGTTTGCGGTAATTTATAACGAAAACAGTGATGTAAACAACCGTTGTTGCTGAAACTATATAAGCAAGGAATTCGGCAAACATACATACCTCCTTGATAGGGTAAAAGACATACAATGGCACGAATGCCGCCTGAAATGCAATTATGAGATACATGTTTCTGTCGCTCACCGCACCGGGCTTGGCCACTTCAATGAAGAAAATAGCTATTACGGGCAGATAAACCATATCGATAATGCTGGCAAGGTCGTTGAGATATTCCGAATACTTCCATGCGTCAATGAGGAACACGAAATCCTTTATATAACAAATAGCCAATAGCACAGAGGCCAAATGAAGCAGGCGCATCATTCGGTTGCGTTGTCTATATTTCTGAAGCAGAACACTCCAGAATATGTAAAAGAGGGTTGCTGCTCCTCTAAAATAATGGGCTATTGCCTCTAATGTAAATACCTCATGCTCCATAATATCTCAGCGAGTAAATATATTTCAAACCTGTTATTAATACGATGATTATTCTGCAAGTGTTCCATTTACCACAATATGAAAAATATTGGATATTAGGCAAGGTATATGGTAATGACACTATCGAACTCTAATGCAAAGTTAATAAAAAAATAATGATTTGACTCCTCAATCTGGAAATTCATCGGTCAATCTGGAAATTTTTTTAGCTCAAATCGTTATTTCTCTTACCAAAATGTTTCCTATTGTTAATTTTCGAAGTTTTTAACCACTAAAGGGACTATAAATGGCACATTGGCAAAGAAAAAGACACCATGATAAATAAATACGGCAGAATTGTCATATTGTCAACTGCCAAAAAGCAGGGCTAATAGTTTATAAATGTAAAATATAATTAAACAAGGAGACATGATGTACATCAACGCATACTTAAAGAGTAGCCCTAAAAGGGTGCCGAGGATAGAGATGATAAAGAAAACCTTCGGTCAATAAAGAAAAAAGTGGCTTTTCACGTCGGAAAAGCCACTTCATTCCTAATTTCTAATCCCTAATTCCTCATTCCTAATTTTTAATTCTCACCTTTCCACCTTTTATATATATGCCCTTCTCGGTCTTCATCTCAATGCCGCGGAGGTTATAGATTTGGTCGGGAACAATTGCTTTTGTCGATTCCTTTATGCTTTCTATTGAAGTGGCATTGCCAAGCGACACTTCAGCGGCATTCACTACGGTGCCTCCCTCATTGACAAGCATTGCCACAAGGTGAAGGTTGTTCTTGTCGCGGATGTCTATCTCCGACAAGTCGAGAGTGGTGCTGTATGTCTGTGGAACATTCTTGACAATTGGAGCCGTTATGCTGCCATCAATGCCGGTCAATGCGCCCCAACATGCCCTTACTACATTCTCAAAAATATATCCCGGAATGATGGGCACTGCCTGTACAAACCAGTCAAACTCCTCGGGCAGTTCTTCCTCGCTGCCGCTGTAGGCATTTGAGATTGCCTCATTCCACCAGTTGTCATCATCTTCGCCAACAGCCTGAATAGGGCTTTCCTTCAGATACAGCTCAAGATGATAGGGAGCATCCTCACGGTCATAGAGGAATGTTGTGGTCACATCCACGTCAATAGTTGTTCCCTCGTCGCTATGCCATCTTGCGTCGATGCCGACAGTGGCTTCCGAAGTGATGGCATTGATATAGTCGAAAGCCTCGTTGGTGGAGTAAACCATCTCGCCAGATTTCTCATAAAGATGATAGCCACGATAAGGGTCGATGGCGGGAAGAGCACGGTCGAAGCAGAAATTATTGAGATTGTTGTAATAGTACTTCCTCACCACTTCCTGATAGTCGGCGCACTCCCAATAGTCGTCGCTATTAGCACCGAGGATTATCGCCTTACCGCCGTAAAGTTCCTTCAGTTTGCGCTCGCCAATAATGTTAAGTGGCATCATACCGAGTCCCGCCGACCTAAAGCTCTCCACGATGGTGTTTCTTGGTGCAGACTTCGGCACAGTGACAAGCATCAGCTTCATGCTCCTTGCGTCTGACGTATTTTCCACTCCATCCACCTTTGTAATATCTATGTCCATCGAATGGCAGCCATCAGTGTCGGGAGCGTCAATCTTGCCTACTATAGAGCTAAGTCCGAATGCCTTAAACTGATACTGGAACGTATAGGTGAATTCTTTTGCCTCGCCGCCGTCAATGCTCACGGTATAAGTCAATGACTGGATGTCCTTGGCACTGCGGTTCTTCACTGGCAGTATGTACTCAAAGTCCTTTTCGCCTGTCAGTTTCACGTATTCAGTCTTTTCATACAGAGCCACACTATTGTCCTCCACATTCCTTGCCTTTACGTGAGCCGTCACCGCAGCTGCACCGAATGTGTCGCCTAATGATGACCATTGCAGTTCCGGGCCTCCTTGTATGAACATACTCTTGTCAGCTGGTAAAGGCCATCCGTCAGGAGAGTCAGTCCATGTGTTCATGGCCGATGCCATTCCGTCGGTTGGTGTCACCTTATATCCGATGTAGGCACCTCCGAAGGGCACTATGAAGTCCTCTGGCAGTTTTGCTCTCACTCGCCATTTGCCCTGGGCATCAGCCTCGGTAGGCAGTTCTGTAGGAGTGAGCACAATGTCAAGGTTGTTGATGTCTTTACTCAGTTTGCGTGTCACAAATAGTTTGATGTCTGTGAGTTGCGATATGTCGGAGGCATAGAACGCTACCTCGTCA
>CALZMK010000041.1 GCA_945788545.1 uncultured Prevotella sp. | reverse complement strand
AAGCCAATAAGACTGATAATATGATTTGTTTACGATTCATTTTCTTTATCAAAGAGTTATTTATGCGACAAAGATACGTCAAAAAAACCAAACAGCCAAGGAAACACCTTTATTATTTGCATAATTTAGCATTCCTAATCCCTAATTCCTAATTTTTAATATCTCATCGGGCTTATTTACGAATGTTGTGGCTCCGTGTTCGATGAGGAAATCCTTATCTCGGAATCCCCATAACACACTGATGCAGGGAATGCCGGCATTGCGTGCCGTGGCTACATCCACCTCACTGTCGCCCACATACACCGTGTCATCGGCAGTGACGCCCAACTGCCGCATTGCCTCGAAGACAGTGTCGGGTGCCGGTTTGCGCCTAATATCCTCCCTCTCGCCTATAGCCACCTCGACAGTGTCGGCAAAGAAATGACGGCACAACTCGACAGTAGCATTGTAAAACTTATTGCTAACCACTGCCACATTGCAATCCATGGAGCGGAGAGTGTGCAGCAGATGTTCTATTCCTGGATAAGGAGAGGTGGTGTCGAGCGAATGTTGCATATAATGCTTGCGGAAAGTGGCAAGCACATCTTCATATAGCGGATTCTTCAGTCCATCGGGTATTGCCCTCTCTATCAGTTTGCCCACACCATTTCCCACAAACTGCCTCACGTCGTCGATAGAGTGTTCGGGCATGGAAAACTGGCGCAAGGCATAGTTGGTACTTGCCGCAAGGTCGCCAAGCGTATTAAGCAGCGTACCGTCCAAATCGAATATATACGTTTTATACATTTCTTTTACTTCTTTCAATCATTGTTTTCAATTTTTTGTTCAGTGGTTCGGCAGTCAATAATTGTTCGATATTGACATGCATACGATATGACCACCTGTTATAGCAATCACCGGGAATATTGATGCGCTCCGCCCGTGGGTCAGGATTGCGCATTTCGGTGTCCACGGCAAGCCAGTCCTGCAAGGATATGAGGCACAGCATGGAGGGGGAATAAAGATGCCGTGACACTATCTCCTCGGCAAGAGTAGTGGTGAGGGTTGCAGGCGCTCTTCCCTCTTTTTGCATCCTGTGAAGATAGTAATGTTGTGCCGCCTCGGGACGCTCCTGCCACCACAGTCGCATTGGCGCCATGTCGTGGGTGGATATTGTCGCAACACTCAGATAGGGATTAGCCTCCAAGTGAGAGAATTCCATTCCATGTTGCTTGGGCAGTGTCTGCACCTCAAGGGTGAGAATGCGCAATGCGTCGAGAGTGGGTTGCACACATTCGGGCAGCACACCGAGGTCCTCGGCAGTGACGAGCATATTGGTATGCTCGAGCACCATCGCCAGTTTGCGATAAGCCAACGTGCCCCACATCTCGTTATGTCGCTCGTAGAAATAATCGTTGTATATCGACATATAGGCCTGTCTCTCCTCGGAGGTGAGGGCCTCAAATACGGGGGCGTTGTAGGCCTGTACACGTGGATGGAACATATTGGGCCACCTTGTGTCCTCGACAAAGAGCACGTTTGCCACGAGGCGGCATAGTCCGTCGCGTATCCACACACTGTTCTCGTCGTTTCTGCCGTTGAAGGCATCATATATCTTGCGCTGGGTGTCAAACTCATTTCGGAGTTCATACAACCCATATCCTTTTTCTTTCAGATATGTGTTGCGCACATACTCTGCGTGTATGCCAAAGGTCTTGGTGAGCACCCGCCAGTTGATAAAGGGGCGAGTCATAAACTCATGCCTGAAGGTGAGGCCACGGGCATTGATGTCGTTCGGCGACAACGGCATGGCAGGAGAGAAATGTCCGAGCAAGGCATCCACCGACGTACGGGGAATCTCCCAAATGCGGAAGAAACCGAGCACATGGTCGATACGCACAGCTCCGAAATACTGTTCCATCCTCTTCATGCGATTCTGCCACCATCGGCATCCATCGCGCATCATGACATCCCAATTATATGTGGGGAAGCACCAGTTCTGCCCCTGCGAATTACCCTTGTCGGGCATCGACCCTGATTGCATGTCGAGATTGAACAAGGTACCCTCACTCCATGCCTCGACACTGTCGGCACTGATACCAATCGGTATGTCGGCCATAAACGTAACATTCTTACTACGAGCATATTCAGCAGCTTCCTTCAACTGGCAGTGCAACACGTATTGCACCCAATAGATATACTCAGCCTCACGTTGTTTCACCAGTGTATCCACTCTTCGGCGGTTATATACTGCATCCTCCTTCCAATCAGTGAAACGGGCAGTGTGATATTTGTCGCGAAGAATACAAAAGGCTGCGTAAGGCACCAACCATTCCTCATTGTCCTTCTTGAATTTGGCAAAAGCCTCATCGTCTGCCAATCTCTCCTCATTGTCGGCATATAGTTGTCGCATGTATTCCGTCTTCACCTTCTCCACCGCCTCGTAGTCGGTATATGCAAGGTTATTGAGTTCGGAGCGCCGGCGATTGTAGTCGAGCATCGACCCTTGATTGGCAAGACTTCCTGCATCATCGAGATTGACATATTGAGGATGGAGAGCATTTACAGATATCGTGTTGTATGGATAGGAGTCGTTCCAGTTGTGCTGCATGGTAGTGTCGTTGACAGGCAGCAGTTGGATGATTCTCATACTGTTGGCGGCAGCCCAATCGACGAGAAGTTTCAGGTCGCCGAAGTCACCCACTCCGCATGATCTCTCACTGCGCAGTGCGAACACCGGCACAACAACACCGGCAGCCTTCCATTGTTTCTCTCTCCTGCGCATCATACCGCCGTCGAGCACTCTCACCTCGCCGTCGGGCATGCGATGGAAGTCGGCATATCGGTTGTCGCCTTCCTCCCAATCCTCCAGATTGTGGGTCTTTTCGTCTATCACCACATATTTATATTCAATAGGTTCGTGCATCACCTCGACATTGATAGCCACTGTCCACACCGACTGTCCGGCATACTCCATGGGGACATATCTCGACAGCGACCAAGAGCCCAAAGCGGGATGATTGCCACAAACGGCAACCGACTTACCCTTGTCCAATTGGGGCGCCATGATGCGGAACACAGCCGTGCGACGGAACGTGGGAAGTGCGACAGCCCGCTCATTGTCCTGCGTCCTACCCTCGGCAGTGAGGAAAGCTGCGGAGAACAAATGGTTGACAAAGGGAGTGGCACACCATTCGTCATCCATTCTGTAGTCGTGACCCGATGTGCATGCTATAAGACGCGGAACGAGATTCCACTCGCGTCTGAGTACATATCCGTCCTCTGCCTCTATCTGATAGAAATAGGCAAATTGGCTTATGCCCCTGTGGCGCGACTCCACGATAGCCGTTTCCACGCCCCAGTGCTCACCGTCCTGGGTTGTCATGCATATATCTTGTTTTTTCCTCGCACCGTCGTAGCACACGTAGTTTATCACCACGTGTACACTTTCGCCCCATGACGTGCGATAGTTGACCGAGAAATTTAATTTCATATCTTTGTACTTATTATATGTTAACCACACCATAAATGCGGCATTTCACTGCAAAGGTATTAAAAAGTTCATTAAATACAAAATAAAATTGCCGAAATATTTCCTTTATTCACAAAAAAGCGGTAACTTTGCCGCGAATTTAAGAAACATAAGCAATAAATAAGAAGAAAAATGAAAAAGATTAATGCAAAAATATACCTATGGGGCTCGATGGCCGTGGTATTGCTAATTGTAGTTTTCACCTATTGTTATCTTTTCTCCGATCTGTCGAAATCTACTCAGACGGAATATGTATATATTGATTCCGACGACACGCAAGACTCTGTCTTCTCAAAGATTCAGCCTATAGCCAATGCTATCCCTATGTCGGGATTCGCCACCTTGGTGCGACATAGCGGCTATGCCGACAATATCCGCACCGGACGTTATGCCATACGTCCTGGCGAGGGAGCACTCAAGGTGTTCCGCCATCTGAAGAACGGACTGCAGTCGCCAGTGAATCTCACCATACCCGAGGTGCGCACCATCGACCGACTTGCCGGAGTGCTTTCGCGCAAACTGATGCTCGACAGTGCGGAGGTGGCTAATCACCTCGGCGACTCGACATATTGCGCCCGTTGGGGATATGACACGGCAACTGTTGCCGCCCTCTTTGTGCCCAACACCTACGACATCTATTGGAACGTGAGTCTCGACCGGTTTATGGAGCGTATGGAGAAAGAATATAATAAATTCTGGAACTCCGACCGCCGTGGCAAGGCAGAGGCTATGGGAATGACACCCGTAGAGGTGGCTACCATGGCATCGATAATCGATGAGGAGACTGCCAACAATGCCGAGAAACCTATGATTGCAGGTATGTATTACAACCGACTCAAGGCGGATATGCCGCTGCAGGCCGACCCCACCATCAAGTTTGCACTCAAGGACTTTGCCCTTAGGCGCATATACAACAAACTCCTGCATATCGACAGTCCATACAACACATACCGCAACGAAGGTCTGCCTCCCGGTCCTATCAAGATTGCCTCGATAGCCGGTATCGACGCGGTACTCAACCATGTGCAGCACGACTATCTGTACATGTGCGCCAAGGAGGACTTCTCGGGTACTCATAACTTTGCCCGCACATATCAGGAACATCTGCAAAATGCTGCAAGATATACAAAAGCATTAAACGAAAGGGGCATAAAGTGATTTTTATAGCCCAATTATTTGCCTATTACATATAAAATGTGTAACTTTGCACCCCAAAACTGAAATATCGCAAGAAATATGTTAATGATGAACAACAATAAATTATCAATGATTGCCGAGATAGAAGGCAATATTGATGACATAATAAACAAGTTGAAGATGCCAGAGGGCGAGATACCTGTTCTTCCTACAAAGAATCTGGTGCTCTTCCCTGGTGTCATGCTCCCCATACTTGTGGGAAAGAACGCAACTGCGGGACAGATGCTCGCCGCTGAGCGCGACGAGGCTATCATAGCCGTGGTCAACCAAACCAATACCGACACCGACACTCCGTCAAAGGACGACATGGCAAATATTGGTGTGTTTGCCAGGGTGGTGAAGTGTATTGACATGCCGGGAGGAATGGAAACCTGTATCGTACAGGCCCTCGGCAAGATGAGAGTAACGTCGTTCAAGCGACTTGGCATGATGTTGTTTGCAACATGCGAACCATCTCCCGAGAAAAATGTATATCGCAAGGACATTGAGTTTAAGCAGGCATGCGAGAACCTCAAGAAGACCACCTTGAAATACATCCACTCCAACGAGGAAATACCCGACGAGAGCGCAATGACTGTTGAGCAGCTCAACAATGACACTCTTCTCGTCAACTTTATAGCAAGCAACATGCCATTCCCAGTGAAGGCTAAGTTGGAAATGCTGGAAACCGACGAACTCAAGGAGCGCGTGTTCATGATATTGCGTCATCTCGACCGTGAGTTGCAGCTTATACAGATACGCAACAACATACGTCAGAAGACCCACGACGAACTCGACCAGCAACAGCGCAAGTACTTCCTGCAACAGCAGATTAAGAACATACAGGCTGAGATGGGTGGATACGAGTCGTCGCCAGAGGCACAGAAGTTGAAGGCGAAGGCAAGGCTCAAGAAGTGGTCGGACGACATGGAGGACTTCTTCTATGAGGAACTCGACAAACTCGAGCAAATCAACCCGCAGAGCTCCGACTATAATGTTCAGCTGTCATATCTGCAGACTCTCGTCGATTTGCCATGGGGTGAATATACTACCGACGACATCAACCTGTCCAGGGCTGAGCGTGTGCTCAATCGCGACCACTATGCCATGGAGAAGGCCAAGGAGCGCATATTGGAATATATTGCAGTGCTGAGTCTGAAGAAGAATCCGCAGGCTCCCATCCTCTGTCTCTACGGTCCTCCGGGAGTGGGTAAGACATCGCTCGGCAGAAGTATTGCCGATGCACTCAAACGCAAGTATGTGAGGGTGTCACTCGGCGGTTTGCACGACGAGGCCGAGATACGCGGACACCGACGCACATATATCGGCGCCATGCCTGGACGTATCATCAAGGGTATGCAGAAGGCAGGATCGTCGAATCCCGTGTTCATCCTCGACGAGATTGACAAGGTGACACAGAACACTCATAACGGCGACCCGTCGTCGGCACTGCTTGAAGTGCTCGACCCCGAGCAGAACAAGGCATTCCACGACAACTATCTCGACTGCGACTACGACCTGTCGAGGGTACTGTTCGTTGCCACTGCCAACGATCTCAACACTATCCCCAAACCGCTGCTCGACCGTATGGAAATCATCGAACTCAGCGGATATATCACAGAGGAGAAGATAGAGATAGCAAAGCGTCACTTCGTGCCCAAGGAAAAGGAGAATGTGGGTCTTGAGAATACATCCATTTCATTCAACAAGGCTGCACTGGAATATATCATCGAGAAATACACACGTGAGAGCGGTGTGCGCCAACTGGAGAAACAGATAAACAAGGCACTGCGCAAACTGGCCTACTCGATGGCTAAGGACCAATGCTTGCCAGTTGAAAAGATAAAGCCTGCCGACATCGAGGGACTGCTCGGCAAACCGCCCTACAGTCGCGACATATATCAAGGCAACTCCTATGCAGGTGTTGTAACGGGATTGGCTTGGACAAGCGTGGGCGGCGAGATACTCTTCATCGAAACCAGTCTGAGCAAGGGCAAGGGTTCGAAACTCACCCTTACAGGTAATCTCGGCGACGTGATGAAGGAGAGCGCAATGCTTGCCCTGGAATATGTAAAGTCGCACTACAAGACTCTCGGTATCGACTACCGCATCTTCGACCACTGGAATATCCATATCCACGTGCCTGAGGGTGCCACACCAAAGGACGGTCCGTCGGCTGGTATCACTATAGCTACATCAATAGCCTCTGCCCTCACCCAGCGCAAGGTGCGCCGCAACACTGCCATGACTGGCGAGATAACACTGCGTGGCAAGGTATTGCCCGTGGGCGGCATCAAGGAGAAGATACTTGCAGCCAAGCGCGCCGGTATCACCGACATACTGATGTGTCAGGACAACCGCAAGGACATTGAGGAGATACCCGAGGTGTATCGCAAGGGTGTTACATTCCACTATGTTGAGAATGTGCAAGACGTATGGGATTTCGCATTGCTCAACCAAAAGGTGGAGAATGCCCTCACATTTGATATTGAAGAAGACGAAGAGAAGAAATGAAGTTTCAACTGCAACATACGGACAACGCCTCCGACGCTCGTGCGGGAGTGATTACCACTGATCATGGTGAGATTCTCACCCCTATCTTCATGCCCGTGGGAACATGCGGCAGTGTGAAAGGTGTGCATTTCTCCGAACTGCGCCAACAGGTGAAGGCGCAGATTATCCTCGGCAACACCTATCACCTCTACCTCCGTCCCGGACTTGACATTCTGCACAAGGCTGGCGGTCTGCATGCCTTCGGGGGTTGGGATCGTCCCATACTCACCGACTCGGGCGGTTTCCAGGTGTTCTCGCTCACCGGCATACGCAAACTTAGGGAAGAGGGATGCGAATTCCGCTCGCATATCGACGGATCGAAGCATATCTTCACTCCCGAGAACGTGATGGACACAGAGCGCATCATAGGTGCAGACATCATCATGGCTCTCGACGAGTGTCCACCGGGCGAGAGCGACTATGCCTACGCCAAGAAAAGTCTGGGACTCACCCAGCGATGGCTCGACCGTTGTTTCAAGCGCTTCAACGAAACCGAACCGCTCTACGGATATCATCAGTCACTCTTCCCCATCGTACAGGGATGCAAATACAAGGACTTGCGACGCGAGGCCGCTAAATACGTGGCAGACAAAGGAGCTGAGGGTAACGCCATCGGCGGACTGGCTGTGGGAGAACCTACTGAGATAATGTACGAGATGATAGAGGTGGTAAATGAGATTCTGCCCACCGACAAACCGCGTTACCTCATGGGAGTGGGTACACCACAGAACTTGCTTGAAGCCATTGAGCGTGGAGTGGATATGTTCGACTGCGTCATGCCTACACGCAATGGTCGCAATGCCATGCTCTTCACCTATGAGGGCACAATGAACATGAAGAACAAAAAATGGGAGTATGACTTCACTCCCATCGACCCAACAGGTTGCGAGACCGACCGTGTATATACCAAGGCTTATCTTCACCACCTGTTCAAGGCTCAGGAACTACTCGCTCTTCAGATAGCGAGCATACATAATCTCGCCTTCTATCTGCGACTTGTCACAGACGCAAGAGAACATATTATAAAAGGTGACTTCGTGGAATGGAAGCGCAGTGTCATAGACAACTTAGGACGTAGAATATGAAAGAGAAGATAAGAACGCTAATGCATAAGATGAATTTCAGGCATAAGTTAGGGTTTCTGCATAAACTGAAATTCATCAAGCGTATGGACCGATATATTATTGCGAAATTTATCGGTACGTATTTCTATTCCATTGCCCTCATTATATCTATCTCTATCGTTTTTGACATCAACGAGAACCTGGCGAAGTTCACGTCCTACCACGCACCGCTGCGTGCTATCGTGTTTGACTATTATGCCAACTTCGTTCCATACTTCGCCAATCTGTTCAGTCCACTCTTCGTGTTTATCTCCGTCATATTCTTCACATCAAAATTGGCGGGAAACTCGGAGATTATAGCCATGCTGGCAAGCGGAATGAGTTTCAAGCGACTTCTGCGCCCATATATGATTTCTGCAGCACTCATTTCAGCACTCAACTTCTATCTTGGTGCTTATGTTATCCCCAAGGGCACTGTAGTGCGCCACGACTTCGAGTCGCTATACAAGAACAACAAGAAGGTGACATCGGCGCAGAACGTGCAGTTGCAGGTGGGCAAGGGTGTCATCGCATACATATCACAATACGACGACAAGACAAAAACCGGATATGGGTTCTCGCTTGACAAGTTTGAGAAAAAGAAACT
>CALZMK010000040.1 GCA_945788545.1 uncultured Prevotella sp. | reverse complement strand
TGATATTGCAGGACGACACCACCGTGAAGGAGGAGGCCCAGAAGGCTTTTGCCGATATACGCAAGATGGCGGAGAGAATTGACGAGATGAACAGGCAGTTGTCCGAGCGCACTGACTATGAGAGTGAGGAGTATGCCGAACTGGTGGAAAGATTCACCACAGAGCACGACAGATATATGATGATGGGTGCCGACAACTATGAGGCGGAGATTGAGAGAACACTGGTGGGACTGGGATTCAAGCGCACCGACTTCAACCGCCCCACGAGTGAGTTCTCGGGAGGATGGCGTATGCGTATCGAATTGGCGAAGATATTGCTGAGCAAGCCCGACGTGCTATTGCTCGACGAGCCCACCAACCACCTCGACATCCAGAGCATACAGTGGCTCGAACAATTCCTCATGCAGTCGGCAAAGGCTGTAGTACTGGTGAGCCACGACCGTGCATTCATCAATAACGTCACCAACAGGACACTCGAGATTTCATGCGGCAAGGTGATTGACTATCGCGTGAAATACAATGAATATGTGCAGCTGCGCAAGGAGAGGAGAGAGCAGCAGATGAGGGCATACGAGAATCAGCAGAAGGAGATTGCCGACCTGCGCGACTTCATCGAGAGATTCCGTTATAAGCCCACAAAGGCTGTTCAAGTGCAGAGCCGAATAAAGCAATTGGAGAAGATTGTGCCTATCGAGGTGGACGAGGTGGACAACTCTGCCATGCACCTCAAGTTTCCGCCATGCCTGCGCAGTGGTGATTTTCCTATTATCTGCGATGACGTGCGCAAGGCTTATGGCGAGCATACTGTTTTCAGTAATGTGTCGCTGAGCATAAAGCGCGGCGAGAAGGTGGCGTTCGTAGGAAGAAACGGTGAGGGTAAATCCACTCTCGTGAAGTGTATCATGAACGAGATACCCTTTGACGGTAATCTTAAGGTGGGACATAATGTGCAGATAGGCTATTTTGCGCAGAACGAGGCACAGATGCTCGACGAGAGTCTTACTGTATTCGACACCATCGACCGTGTGGCAAAGGGTGAGGTGAGGCTAAAGATCAACGATATCCTCGGTGCGTTTATGTTTGGCGGCGAGGCCTCGGAGAAAAGGGTGAAGGTGCTCAGTGGCGGTGAGCGCAGCAGGTTGGCTATGATACGCCTGTTGCTCTCGCCTGTCAACTTCCTTATCCTCGACGAGCCTACCAACCATCTCGACATGCCGTCGAAAGATGTGTTGAAGGAAGCTATCAAGGCTTTTGACGGAACGGCGATTATCGTGAGTCACGACCGTGAGTTCCTCGACGGACTTGTAAGCAAGGTGTATGAATTTGCCGACGGAAAGGTGAGGGAGCATATCGGTGGTATCTACGACTATCTGGCTTCGATAGATGATCCGAGTGTGGCTCCTGCTCAGTCAATGGCAAAGCAAACTCCAACTGTCTCTTCGCAGGCAAATGTTCCAGCCAACAACTCTGCCGACGCTTCGAAAGAGAGTTACGCCGAGCGCAAGGAGAGAATGAAGAAGATTTCGAGGGTGGAGAAAGCCGTGAAGGAATCTGAGAATAAGATCGAGAAGATGGAGGCACGACTGAAGGAGCTCGACGACATCCTCTGCGATCCCAAGAATGCCTCCGACATGACTCTCATCACCGAATATACCTCAACGAAGAAGGCTCTCGACGCAGAGGTTGAGAAATGGGAGGAACTGTCGATGAAGTTGGAGGAAATGAAGAATGAAGAGTGAAGAATTGAAATAATTAAATAACTATGAAAAAGATTATTCCTATTGTTGCCTTTTGCTCGATTGCTATGACGGGCATGGCACAAAATGACCTTGGCACCGGTCTGAATGGTGCCGATCTTGACAAGAGTGTGCGTCCGGCAGACGACTTCTACCAGTTTGCCTGCGGCGGATGGATGAAGGCAAATCCGTTGCCTGCGGCTTATTCGCGCTATGGTAGCTTCGACAAATTGGGTGAGGACAACGTGAAGAGAATCAATGGTATTCTTAACGAACTCAAGACCAAAGAATATGCCGACGGAACGACAGAACGCAAACTCAGTGACCTGTATAAACTTGCCACTGACGAGGAACGACGCAAAGCCGACGGTATAGCCCCTGTTATGCCTATGCTCAACCGCATACAGGCTGCCAAGAGCATCAAGGCGCTTGTGGCATTGCAGATGGAGATGTCAACCTATACAAGTAATGAGTTCTATGGCATCTATATCGGTGCCGACGAGAAAAATTCAAAGCAGAACATCCTCAACGTGTTCCAGGGAGGTCTTATCCTGGGACAAAAGGAGTACTACCTTGACAATGATTCTGCCACTACCGACATTCGTGAGGCTTATAAGCAACATGTGGTAAATATGTTCAAATTCTTTGGCTATAGCGAGAAGGCTTCGCAAAAGAAAATGCAGAACATTCTGAGACTTGAAACCGAACTTGCAAAGGTGTCGAAGAGTAATGCCGAACTACGCGATCCCGAGGCCAACTACCATAAGATGACCCTGAAGGAGTTTAATGCCCGCTATCCTCATCTTTATATGGAGCAGATTGCCAACGCAAGCGGTCTTGAAAGCAAGTATATGCAGGAAATCGTTGTGGGACAACCTGAATTCCTCGATGGTGCCGACAAACTGATGGCAACGCTCAAGGCAGAGGAACTGCGCGACTATATTCAGTGGCGCCAGATACTGTCGTCGGTGGGTTATCTCAGTGAGGATGCAGTGGCTGCAAACTTCGAGTTCTTCGGCAAGAAGATGTCGGGACGCAAGGAAAATCATCCGCTCTGGAAGCGCGCTACCGCACAAGTGGAAGGACAGATGGGTGAGGCTCTCGGAAAGATCTACGCCGAGAAGTATTTCCCCGAGTCGTCTAAGGTGAGAATGAAGGAGCTCGTGAAGAACCTGCAGTTGTCGCTCGGCGAGAGAATTGAGGCACAGACATGGATGAGTGAGGAGACAAAGAAAAATGCACTCGGCAAACTCAATTCGTTCTATGTCAAGATTGGTTATCCCGACAAGTGGACCGATATGTCTAAGCTTGTTATAGATATGAAAAAATCATACTATGACAATATTGTCGAGTGTAAAAAGTTTTGGAATGCCTATGACATACAGAAGAAAGCCGGCAAACCAGTGGACAAGGATGTGTGGCACATGAATCCCCAGACGGTGAATGCCTACTATAATCCCACCACAAACGAGATTTGTTTCCCAGCCGGTATTCTCCAGCCGCCTTTCTTCGATGCCAATGCTGACGATGCCTTCAACTACGGTGCCATCGGTGTGGTTATCGGACATGAGATGACTCATGGATTTGATGATTCCGGTCGCCACTACGACAAGGAAGGAAACATGAATGAATGGTGGACAAAAGCCGATGGAGAAAACTTCACCAAGCGTGCCGACGTGTGTGTGAACTATTTCTCGAATATCGAGGTGCTCCCCGAGTTGCATGCCAACGGCAAATTCACACTTGGCGAAAACCTTGCCGACCACGGTGGTCTGATGGTGTCGTTCAACGCCTTCAAGAATGCCATGAAGACAAAGCCTTGCGGTGATAAGGACGGATTTACGCCCGAGCAGAGATTCTTCCTCGCTTACGCAGGAGTATGGGCTGCCAACATCACCGAAGCCGAGATACGCAACCGTACCAAGAGCGACCCTCACTCACTCGGTCGTTGGCGCGTGAATGCGGCCCTGCCACATATCGACGCATGGTACGAGGCCTTCGACGTGAAGCAAGGCGACAAATTGTTTGTGCCAAAGGCCGAACGCCTCGAACTTTGGTAATTATTTGCACAAAAATGCACAATTTAGTGCCCTTTGGTCTGAAAAAAACAGGCAAAAGGGCACTTTTTTTATAAAAAACAAATAAATATTGCCTAAAAATTTTGTTGTTTTGATTTATTTTCGTACTTTTGTGGCATATTTATCTAAAAAAGGCTAATAGTCAAAATGAACGAAGACCAGACAATAAACAATTCAGAGGTTCAACAACGCCAAGAACAGTTGTATAGAACCCAGGAAAATATTCCCAATGCCGAACCCCATGGCGTTGGTCAATACGAATACGCCCAAGCCCAAGCAGAGCCCATTTTGCAACAGAATGCCTCGTTGTGCCCGGTGTGCGGTTCGGTGCTTCCACAAGGTGCCGATTATTGTGAAAATTGTCGCAGATATGTGAAGAACGACGTATGCTCGTTTTGTGGAGCCCCATTCTCGGGCGATGGCGCCTATTGTCCCGAATGTGGCAGTCCAAGAGGCGGTATAGTATGCCCCGAATGTCACACGCTCAACGAGTTTGCTTTCTGCAAGAAATGCGGATTCCCCCTCACAACCGATGCTAAGGAACAGTTGGAATACCTGCATCACACTCCTGAGTTCAAGCGTCTGCAGGAGTTGACCAACGAAATGTCAAGACTCGAAAACATCGAGCCTTTCAGTTGCGAGGCTGACCAGGAAAGCTGCAAGGTGAATGAGCAGCTCAGGGTGAGAGTGCTGAAGATGTTGGCAGAGGACAAGGGTGAACCCACCCCCGAGATACCTCACCGCAAGGCAGAGCGAATGACCGAGGCGCAACTTGAGACAAAGAAGATGGACTTGGCAAGGATGATCACCGAAGCCCTCAGTGAGATGTCAACCAAGCCCCAACCGTCTCCTGTTAAGGCACGTAATTATGCCATGGCAATGAAACCGGCAGGAGTGCGCTTGGCGTGGGTATGCAACTATAAGCATGCAATGCACAGCGGACCTTGCGGATGCGCCAAGCCGCAGCTGGGAGGACGATGGGTGATATTGGGACACTCAGGTTCGGGACAAAACACAACAACAAAGGACAAGTAGAATTCTGACTCATGGATATAAACGACAAAACTCTCAGGTCGGACGCAACTATAGCTCCGGGCCGTACTATAAGACCCGACAATACTTTGGGCGCCACTACGATGAGAACGCAAGTTGACGGGCTCGTCACCGCCAATGCGTCAACGTCAACGATAAAACCTGGTGACAGTGGAGTATCTCCAACCGAAACATTCTTTATTCGTGGTGAGCAATACACCAAAGTGGATACCCTCAGCGACAATTCCGGTGAGGGGCAGGTATTCCTTGTAGAGAAAGATGAGAAAAAGCTCGTACTCAAAGTATATTATCCAAAGTTTAAGGTAAAGAAGAAGTTGATGAAACTCGTCTCGACTATCAACTTCGAGATGATAGTCAGGACATACGACTTCGGAAAGGTGTATGTGGATGGAGTATATCGTGACTACGAGCTTATGGAATACCTTGAGGGTGGCACTCTCGACAAATATAAGATCAATGGCGACATGGACCAGTTCCGCCGTATAGCCTTGCAGGCTGCCGCTGCCCTCGAATACTGCCATAACCTTAGGATTATACATAAGGACATAAAGCCCGGCAATTTCTTCTTCCGTGACAGCGAGCATACACAGCTTGTTCTCGGAGACTTCGGTATTTCGGCAGTGATGAAGGACAATGAGGTGATGCATCGCACCACACAAGCCCGCACACCGGTATATGCTTCTCCCGAGATGTATGCCGACGTAATCGACGGCGTTGTGGAATTAACGCCAGCCACCGACTTCTATTCACTCGGTATCACACTGCTTGCCTTGTGGTATGGACACAGTCCGTTCACAAACAGTGAACGCACCATCATGAAATACAAGAATGAGGGCAGAATACCCAAGGTTGACTCATTGCCTGAAAGGGTGAAGATGATTATCAAGGGACTCACAGCCGTGAACACCCAGACGAGATGGACATACAAGGAGGTGGAACGTTGGTTTATGGGAGAGAGTCCGCAGGTGGATGAATCATCGCCGTTCCTCAAATACAAGGCTTTTGTGGTTGACCCCGAGCGTAATCTCGTCGCCGAGAATGCGGCAACCCTCGTTCCGATGCTTATCGACAATGAGCGTATTGCGCGTGGTTATCTCTATGGCGGACGCCTTGCCAACTGGTTTGAGCAGTGTGGCAACGAGAAGGTGAGTCTCGCCCTAAAGGATATTGTCAAGAACCGCTATCCCGCCGATCCTCAGGCCGGACTCATTGCCGCAGTATATGCCATGGAGCCCACATGGCCCTATCGCGATGTCAACAACAAGGAGTGTATCGACATCCATGCTGTTGCATTGTCGATGATCACCAATATGTCGGAATATACCATCGTGTTGCGCAATCCTCACGACCGACTGTGGATATACCTTGAGAGCCGTACAGACTGCGACGTTGACCGCATGAGGAAATACTTCCAGAAAGAGACTCAACAGGAGTTGGCTTTGGCAGTGATGAAGACGGTGTATGAAATAGACCGCGACATGCCATTCCTTGTAAATCATAATACAAGAACATTAAAGGAAATAGTACGTTGCTTTGGTAGTGAACAACTGACCGAAAACGACTGGCGCAGTCTCACCGACGGACGACTCTTGTCGTGGATGTATTGTCATGAAGACCGCATGGCGTGCGAGGCTCTGAGAATACTCACCGAGGGCAAGGAGTTCTCCAAGCATTTGGCATACAAGGTGCTATATAATCTTGACCGCAATGCAGCCTACGACCTTAAGGATGCCGACACACCACAGAAGGTGGGAGAGCTACTGGCTGAAAAACTCGTGAAATGGCAGTCGTTGACCGATAGGGATTTTGATGAGTATATCTCGGAGTTTAGCGACCCCAATGGCCGATTCATGTATTTCGCCCAGATGCACGGTTGGGTGACAGAGATGGTGGAGGCACAGAGATGCTTCGACCTCAATTCGGAAGAGAACAGACAGAGGCTGGGAGCCTACGACCTTCGCACGGCGGCTTATCGCTTCTGCCGCATTCTCGGAGTTTCACCATTATATATGCTGCAGTCGGGCAAGGTGCTTAATGACGGTTTGAATATCGACACCAAATATACTGCCGACGTGAGACAGGAGGTGAGACAAGGCGTATTGCCTCAATGGCTTGCAGCATTCTATCATGAGAATCCCAACGAGGACTTCACCGAGGAATATAGTTACGAGCACCGTCTTGAGGATTGGCTGAACGCAGTCGGTTCCTACGACCCGCAATATGTCTTCTATCGCCGTTTTGTTCAGGCTAAGGAGGACACACGTCAGCGTTTCGACCATATCAAGAAACAGTTTACCAAGGCTCAGGTGCGCCGTGGAGTATGGAGAGTTCTCTATTTCGCTCTTTGCGTAGTATGGTTGCTCGGAGTGATAGTCGTGGGATTCCACGACAAGGAAGCCATGCTCATCAACGGATTCATGACAATCTGTCTGCCAGTGGGCGGTGTCACCGCATTGATATGTGCCATAAGGGCATTCTTCCGTGGTTATGGATTCCTCCTCTGCACATTCTGGGCGCTCTTTGGATTCCTCACCTCATTGATTCCGCTATGGCTGTTGAGGTATATAGATGTCTCGATGCCGTCACTCTTCACTATGGCTGTGATTGTTATTACATTATTATATATGGTAATATGTCATTTCTCTGAAAATCGTTCGGATAAGGTATATAACAGGGAACTCATCAACGAGGTGATCGACGACGATGTGAAGTCGTTGCTCCTCGAACCCTTGTTCTACACCTTCAAGACGAAGTCCTATAAGTTTAAGGGCTCGAAGTTTGGCATGCTCGAAGATGTTGAAAACCAGTTCCAGGCAGTAGCCAACGAGTCGGTGCTTCATTATGTCATGTGGACATTGATGATAGCATTGTTGCTCGGCGAACTGATAGCATATAACTATTTGATTTAACTAAATCTCTGATTTAAGAATGAAATGTGAACATTGTCATAAGGAAAACCGCTCTATAGCCAAGTACTGCCGCTGGTGTGGACATGCCCTCGCCTCGGAGAACGTGTTGGGACAGATAATTGGTCTTGATGAGGTGAAACAGCAACTCAAGACGGTTGTCAATACCTATACGTTTCTTCATTCGCGCAAGGACATTGCTAACGTGCGTCTTAGCGTCAACGCCATTATAGTGGGCGAAACGGGTACTGGAAAGACGATGCTTGCGGAGGTTATCCGCGATTATTTCTATCAAAACAAGATTATCCCTAAGCAAAAGCTCACTATGGTCGATGCTGTTGACTATAAGCGCTTTGTGGATAAGTGGGACGACAATATCAAGAAGGCCAAGGGCGGCGTGTTGTTCTTCGACAACGTGCAGAAACTGCTCCCCGACAGGTATTCCAATCAGGTCAATCCGCTCGACAAACTATTTGTCGAGATGGACCATTGGGATGATGATCCCATTGTGATTATCTCCGGTTTGACAAAGGGACTTGACGATTTCCTCGCCAATAATCCTGCGGTGTCCAATCGATTCAAGTATAAGTTCTATTTGCCTACACCAGGCTTTATGGAACTGTATGAGATATGCCGCCAGCAGCTCAAGTCGAAGTATGGAATATCGAGTTATACGCCTGAGGCTGAGAAGAAACTGAAGGCTTACTTCAAGTATAGGGTAAAGACCAAGGACGAGACATTCGGTTTCGCCCACGAGGCCATCACCCAAGCCGAGAACATATTCACGTCGTTCATCAGTCGTGGACTTGAGGCTACCATTGTTGAGGAAGGCGATATCAAGGGCTATGTGCCCGAGGAACGTTCTCTCGACGACATCCTAAAGGATATGGACAGTTTCATCGGCATGAACGAGGTGAAGAAGGCAGTCAGGGAAATAGCGTTCTCGGTGAAGAACGGACTGGAGCGTCAGGACCGCGGACTTGGCGGTGGCGAGAAGATGGCGATGCATGTGGTGCTTACGGGAAATCCGGGAACAGGCAAGACCACCATCGCACGCAAGCTCGGTGAGATTCTCTCTGCCATCGGCTATCTCGAAAGCGGACATGTCGTCGAGGTTGACAGGTCAAAGATGGTGAGCCAGTATCAAGGCGAGACACCCAAACTCGTCAACCGTCTTTGCGACAAGGCAAAGGGCGGAATACTCTTTGTGGATGAGGCTTATACCCTTG
>CALZMK010000039.1 GCA_945788545.1 uncultured Prevotella sp. | reverse complement strand
ATCTTGGGTGCCAGACAGGTGGGAAAGACATGGATAATGCGCCATTTCGGGGAACTGGAATACGAGAGGGTTCATGAAACATGCATCAGGGTAGGGGCTACGTTCATCATTCGGGCTGAAAGCCCAAAAGCACAAGCCCGGGGCAATGCCCTGGGCTTGTGATGTTATTGCGGTAAACTCCCTTCCAACTTGGCAGTGAAATTCTACCTGCTTTGAGTATTTGAGTAATTGAGTAATTGAGTATTTGAGTATTTGAGTAATTGAGTATTTGAGTAAAATCACTCAAAAAGTGGCGTTATTTTAGTACAAATCATAAATAATATAAAAAAGCGTAGGCGACAACGCTTCCCAGCGTCATCGCCTACTTCTCAAAATCAACGTTATGAACACAATTAACATGAAACTAACTAACACTGTATTGCCTCTTTTATCCTGATGTTCCTGTGTTTCTTTTGTGGTTTGTGTGGCAGATTTTTCTTCTTGATGGATACTTTGTTTTTCTTGTTTTACTCCGTAGATGGTGACTACGGAAGTAGTGTCTTTCTTGCGAACTCTGTGCGAGGGCTTCGATATGCTTGTGGTGGGCAGGGTATCGTAGTTGTACGCGAATCGTACAATGGTGATGCTGTCAATGTCTGTTTCGGCAAACTCAAACTTGTTTATGCGAATCGAGTCACTGACCATAGTGGTTTCACAAGTCCGCGCCGATCGACACGAAGTAATCACGTATGGCAGCGAAATGAGCCACAACAAGACGATTATCTTCATTGATATTTGAAAGTACTTTGCAATCATCTTTATTGGTAATGAAAAGGTTTTCCACAAGAATAGCTGGCATCTTGGTATGTTTCAATACATAGAAGTCGTTGACACGTGCAGCCCCTTTGCGATTGCCTAACAGGTTGTAATAGTTAAACATCCTAAGATAACTACCTTGGAGTGTTTTTGACTTGACGCTGCATTTGCTGCAAACGTGGAAGGTGCAACCACTGGCATCTGACCAACCAATTGAAGCGGCCGCGTCAGTGTGTAGGCTCACAAATATACACTCATGATCTGTGTTGTCCTTCGAGTACCAATTATTGGCACGAATACAGCGTTCAGACAAATCATTTTCCCTTGAATCAAGACAAAACAATTCTGGATGAGTTATGCGGACAGCAATGCCAGCTTTCTTCAGCTTCTCCTTGAGATATTTGCCTATTTGCCGTACTACGAGATATTCGTGTAACTGTCCGTCAGGACTGCAATGGCCATTTATTCCTATGTAGTGGCCATAATCGAGATATACGAGAGGTTTCTTGCTCATGAATTTGATTTTTGATTTTAAAGGAAGGGGACTATTTGCCCCCTCCCTCCTTGTGTTGAAAGAACTTGCGGTCAATCAAGTTGACGTATGACTCTACTCCGAGGAAGGTAGCGCAAAGTACCAACAACTGGGCAATGAGTATCAGTACGCTGGAATCAATGCTCCCCTTGGGAGGCACAACGAACCCCCAGATTGCAAATACCATTGCGGCTACCCATGACAATATGGCTACCTTACTTTTCATAGCTCACTTACTCGTAAACCTCCTCCTGCTGCTGGTAGGTGATATTGAGCGTGAAGAGCGTGGTGTCGCCGTCACGCAGATAGACGATGCTGTTATATTGCAGACCGCTATCCTTGGACGTGTCGATTTTGAGCCATTTTCTGTCCAAATCGATCCAGACTCCAGCTGACTCAGAGGCGGCAGAGGGGTTGCTCTTGCGAGCCACATAAGCCTTGACCCTGCTGAGGTCGTAGTTACCTTCAATGGTCAGACTTGCACTACCTGAGTGAGTGATTGAGCCATTGTTGCTCACACCCTCAATCGCGGTAATACTCTGTTCGGCATCCGACACAGTAACATTGACGGTAAAGTAGTTACCGATTTTGATGCTGGCAGCACCTGTATAGTCAGCTTCCACCGTGCAGGTAAACTGCACCTGAGTAGAGCTGATGGTCACATTGCTGATGGTCAGGTGGCCAGTCGTGGTGATGTCGCTGGCAGAAAGCAGGTTCAGGTTGTTGCCTGATGCAATCATGGTGTACGAATCACCCGAGCGCATCGTGCTACTGCCACCGTTGGGAACGGTGATACCGTTGGCCGTGAGCCTGGTCACGTTGGGCTGTGCCTCAGCCGTGACGTTGAGCGTGTATTCCACCTCACCGACCGTGAGCTTGTGCGTACCCTGAGTGAGAGACACATTGGTGAAAGTCACCTTGCTGGCAGTGCTGGTGTATGCAGGGAGCGGCACATCGTCGAGCTTGACAGCGAGAGTGTTGACCTCAGTGCCACGCACCGTGATGGTGTATGAACCGGCGGCTACAACTGCTCCAGACGCAATCACGTTAGAACCAATCTGAACCGACAGGCCAGCGGTGGCTGACCCTGAGATATTGAACTCAGCTACCATCGTAGCACCCTCGTAGAGTTCCACCTTGTTGACCTGCTCGATGGGCTCGCCACTGTAGCTGCAAAGTGCCACGGTCTGGGACTTGTTGATCATGGAAGGCACGAGGTTGGCCACCTTGTCAGTGTCACCCTTGACAACTACCTTGGTAGTCTTGGTCAGATTGTAACCCTTGACGGTGATGGTTCCCCTCTCCAAGAAGAAGCCCTTGGTGAGTCCCATTCCGAAGAGAGATACACCGTAATTTTCGGAGCTGATGGAAGAGATGAAAGGCGTTTCCATCTCTGCCAGACTGTTGGGGTTACTGGTCTTGGTCGCGATGATGGTGTTGGTAAGCAACTCCTTCAGTGCCTTGTCGGGCAGGAAGTTGATACCGAGCGACTGCACGGCGGCTGCACCTGTGGCTGCAACGGGATTGGTCGGGTCGGCGGTGGCTGCGCTGAGACTCAGCGAGAAAGTGCCGACACCATCCAGCTTGAAGCTGTGGCCGTTGCAGACGTAGTATGAGAACGCATCCACGAGAGCCTCGAGCGTGGCGAGCATGTCACTCTCATGAATACCGGCAGCCTTGGCTGCGTAGGTGACAACGGCAGCGTGCTCGATCTGAGTGTAGATGTCGGGACGTGCCTGATAGAGGTTGCAACCCAGCAGCGCGTTACGCTGCATTACGAAATTGACTGCGATTTTACCCTGTTTTCATAGTTGTATGTTTTTAGGGGTTAAGAAAACTTGATGTTGGCCAGATGGCTCTTAATCTCCGTAGAGGGGCGGTAGCTGTAAGAGATACCGCGGATGAGGTTGCGGTTGACCTGCGAAGCCTTGGCTACAGTGTCGGCACTGATTGCGACACCGATGATTCCAAAGGGGCCGAGGTTGACGCTGTGGCCGTTGAGGACAAAGTAACGTACTGCCTCCTTGATGCCCAGCAGGGCACTCTTCACGGTAGTCACCTTGATGTTGGCGGTCTGAGCTACACGCGCACAGATAAGGTCTGAGCCGATGGTCGAGTAGTTGACGCGATTAGTGGTAATACGCTCCTCACCATTCACATTGCGTGACGAAGTTTGCAAAACAATATTTCCCATAATGGACTTTGGTTTTAGTTTAACGAATAGGTTGACTTGTGTGATCACGGTGCAAAGGTACGACAATTTTTTATTGCCGCCAAATCGAGGGCAAAATGTTGCCCTTCTTAATTTAGTAACAGGCTACCTAAATGGTCATTTTGGGGTGCGCAGAAATATTTTTTTGAGTTACCAGAATTGGTTAAAACGGGTGCGCAAAGTTCAGGAGATAGCCAGCCAATAACTTCCTAAAAGCCTACTTTTTATTACTCAAATACTCAAATACTCAAATACTCAAATTTCGACAACTCCTCCCCAAATTTTATATATATATATATTTAAAATTTTATAAAATAAAATTTTAAGATGAACCGCCCCCACTATTCCCCCCCCCCCATTTTAAAAGTCGTTTGAGTATTTGAGTATTTGAGTATTTGAGTAATTTTAGCCCAAAAAACTGCAAAAACTGCCCCAAACTGAAAAAAAACGTCTATTTAACAATATTTAACGTATTTTCTTCTTTTAGTTCCAAAATTTTGCCTGCTTTTGCCCTCGAATTGATTAACCGACATACAAATGATGCGAATAGTTACCAATGAATCCCCGACGAGGATAAGCCGTGAGTTGGGAGTTGATTACTCCGGCGGGAGAGGGGACAGGTCAGTGTCCTACCCATTTTTCTCAGGCTACGAGCGAGACGAGGCTTTTCCGCAGGACACTGACCTGTCCCCTGTACTGCTCTCCATAACTATCAGCGTTGGAGGCGAGGTGCCAAGATTGATATGATACCGCCCAAGGAGGTGGGTATAGCCATAGACACCGCCATACACTACCTGCGTTTCTGCGCGGCACTCGATACTGTGATAACTTTTTGCCACAAAGTTTTTAAAAAGAAATTAAGTAGCTATGAACGTATCAGATTTTACAAAAAGTATCGTGGACAACGCAACCCCTGAAGTGTTCTGCGCTTATTCGTTTCTTGCAGACCTATGTGACCATAATAGTACTTTATTTGCTTATTATAAGCAAAAGGCAGCAAGGGACGGCTTGCATTTACAGGAGTTTCTGCCATTGCCAGCATCGGAGGGCGAACGCCATAGGGTTGTGACTGACTATGTACTTCAAACAATTGCATTAATGGAATTAAAACTCGACACCAATAAGATTATCGGTTTTATTTATAACTTAAATCTGGGAGGCAAATAAAATGAACAAGGCAAAAGTTAATTCGATTATAAAATATGGGTCTTTTGAGCTTGTTGTCAAGCCGTGGAAAGAAAAGAAGGATTGCGAGAAATGTTTTTTCAATATCTATAATTGCAGGAATATACCATGCCAGGCGAGTGAGCGAAACGACTTGGACAATGTCTATTTCGAATATACCGAAGAGTTAGGAATATTTAAAAATGCAAAGGTTGGCGATGTCATCAACTTCAGGGGCAACCTGCTTCGGGTCAGTACGTTCACCAAGACCTGCACTCATTGCTTTTTCCGCAATCTTAATTGCGAGTGTATTCCATGCACGGCTTCGGGTGATGGAGATACGGTTATTTACGAGCTTGTAAAACCATTATAGGTATTTTTTCAGATTTTTACATGAAAAAGGTGGG
Source organism: uncultured Prevotella sp. (assembly GCA_945788545.1). Next base: position 3,906 of record CALZMK010000039.1, on the reverse strand, counting down.
AAAAACCCACCTTTTTTACTCAAATACTCAAATACTCAATTACTCAAAATACTCATAACCCGTGAGCGTCAGAGCTATCTCAATGGCATTGACTATGTAATTATCTGATATTTGAGCGAAAATAGAGTCAAAAAATGCAAAATGCTTATTATTTATATATTTTCAGGTATGTTTTGTCTCTAATTTGCGTTCTTTTTATTAAATTTGCACCTGATTTGCGGAGCGTGTGCCGTCAAAAGCACTAGACAGCCGCATATCCAAGAAGGCGTTATATTGCCTTGTTCCTTTTCACTAAAGTCTGGTAAACTTTGAATAATAGGAGGTACAGGTCAACTTTAACGCCCATCTTGTGTATTTGATAATTTGCCGGTATAGCCCCATGCTGTATCGAACTTTATCTATACACGAGCATGGGGGTTTAGTTCTCTGTTTGTTCCTATGAAGGTTTTACCAGAGCCGAGTGAAAGACAGCAGTTTACTACTCCATGCTCTTCTTGCATCATCGCTTATTTGACTCGCAACTATGAGATTACCATACTATATCACGCCGTTTCTCCTCGCTTCTCTTGTCTTCATATCCTGTGGACAAGAGGACGAGGAGGTTCTGGCACCTTCCCAGGACAGAATGGTGGAGGCATCCACCCAGTTGCCCTTGGGAACTTGGAGCATCGCACAGTACAAGGAACAGGGTTCTTTCTTCTCCTTTTCGTCTGAGAGTATGCTTCACTTCACAGAGTCGCAGTTGCTTGTTCTGGAAGAAGTAACAACCTTCGACATAAATGAAGGTCAAAGGTTCGACAAAATAGACACTACTGCTGTCTATTCCATTGAGCAGCACACTGACGGGTATCTCATAGATAGTTATCCTGCTACGTTTTCTGCCAATCGTGATAGTTCCCTCACGCTTTGCTGCAATGGGTGGCAGGTGTTTCTCTGCCGCTAAGGTTATTCCTTTCTTTAGTTATGTCACAAGCAAGGTTCATAGGTTCAGGTACATTGGATCGCTTTGCTTTTTGTCCTCGTCCTGCGTTCAAAGTCACAATCTGTGATTTTGAACATTCCTCCATTGTTAACTGAAACCTAAAATCAGAAGGGAACCTCTGAATGTTACGTTTGACTGCTTGGTTCAAAGTTCTTGTCTCTACTCCATATAGCGTTGCCAAGTCTTTGTCAAGCATAACTTGTTGTCCTCTAATTACTTTTATTAGAGACTCTATGTTATCTACGACAACCAACTAGGTTCATAGGGACAGGTACATTGGTTCACTCTTTCGGGGCGATGTCCCTGTCCTGATGGGGCATCACAAGCGGAGATGTGATGCCCCATCAGTGTGTGTGCAAAAGCCGATGAACTCACTTGAAACGAAGGTTCTCGACATGTGGACCTACGTAGGCTGGAATATAGTCGGAGGTATGGTACCAACTTGGTTTGCCCCACATCTTGTCGTAGAGGTGGCGGCCATTGATGCGGACGTCGTCGAAGAGGATGCCGCTGACCTTGCGGTCGGTGCTGTAGCCTGTGATGATGGAGAGCTTGGGCTCTGTGCCCGTATAGCGGATGCAGTGGAAGCGGACGTCCTCTATGCTCTTGCCTGGAGCGAAGCCATACTTGTCGTTGTGGACAACCTTGATGTGCATCAGCGATCCGTGGGTAATCTGTTCGATGCGGATATTGTCGAACACTACGTCCTTGACCACATTGTCATCACCGCAGTTGATGGCCATGCAGCCCTGGTAGTCAATCTGGTTCTCTGCCTGGCAGATGATGTCGATGTTCTCGTAGATGAGGTGGGCGATGGTGTCTGACTTCGCCGTGGGCGAGTTGCAGGGGGCTCCATGCAGGCCTATCATGATGGGATGAGCTACGTCGGCCCATAGTGTGGAATTGGTCATGCGCACGTTCTTCACGCTTCCCTTGAATCCCTTGCGTGTGGCATAGACCGTAGTGCAATCGTCGGAGTTGCGGCAGAAGACGCGGTCGAAGAGTATGTTCTCGCAGCCGCCGAAGACGTTCAGTCCGTCGCCCCACTGGGGGTGTGAGATGGAGCGCACATCGCGGAGCGTCACGTCGTGGCTCTCGCCGATGGGACAGGTGTTGACGGTCAGTCCGTCTATGAGCACGTTGCCGGAGCGATAGACATGTGCGCCCTCATAGCCTCTTTCCGGACGGGCTATGCCGCGGCCGAGGATGCTGACGTTATGGGCATCGTTGACGGCAAAGGTGGCATTGAAGTAGGCTGAACCCTCAAGATAAACTGTTGTGTTGGAGGGAATCATGAGGCTGTCTCCCTTCACCTCTATGCCCTGTGTGTTGACAAGGGTGTTTCCTGCTGTCAGCTTGCCATCCTCAATGTGGTAATATCCTGGCTTGAAGGAGACAAACCGGCGTCCTTGTTTCTTTGCCTCCTTCTTGGCTTCGTCCAGCGTCTTGGAGGGCTTGGAGGTGAAGATCATGAGGTTGTGGCGAGTGTCCCAGCCGTTCGCATCGGCAAACTCCACACTGACGTTTTCTGGCTGGAAGAGGAGGAACTGCATCGTGGAGTCGTTCTGAACGTGTGCTATGACACCGCGGTAATCGGGGCGCACACGTGCCATCTTGTAGGTGCGTCCCTTGGTCACTACGCGCACGAAGACATCACCCGTGAAGTCAAAGGCGGCATAGGAGCACTCGGAGACGGAGTGGCCTGTCGTCTTGTTGTCTGGATTCCAGCTGTTGACCTTGGCCTTGTAGGTGTCTATCTTGGTCCACTCCTTGGAACCGCGGGGCTGGATAAATACATCGTAATCATCATTCAGCGGTGCGCCCTCCGGAGCAGGATAGGTGAAGGCCTGGTGCAGTTTCTTGCCTTCTGTCACGCCAGGTGCCATGAATGTGCCTGACTTCAGCTCGCCCTTCTTCTCTGCTTTGGCCCTAAGGTCGAGAACCTTTTTGCAGTAAGGCATCTCCAGTCCCTTGCGCCCCACGTAGTGGTCGTAGGCTTTCTGGTAGATGTCCCACATCTTGCCGCGCCCCATGGCACCTGGTTCTGTCCAGTCGTTGTAGAGCCCGGTGCAGTCCTTCCAGGTTTCAAAAGGTACATCGTAGCCGAGGTTGTAACGGGCTGTGTACTCCATGCCAAGAAGCAGGCGGTTGTCGAGTGCGCCCCAAAGGTCGTCGCCCTGTTCCCAGGCCATCTCGCATATGTCGCACAGCATGCCCAGTCCCAACTGTGCGTGTCCTTGGTCGCGGCCTGTCTCCTGGCACTGTCCTGTGGGTCCGACGTAATTGGGCAAGGAGCCGTTGTCGTTGGCATGGAGGTGATAGTCTATGGAAGCCTTATACAGAGTACTGTCCTGCAGGAATATGCCGCATGCCATCCGCAGGCGGTTGACGATGGCTCCCCAGTTGCCGTTGGCGTATGGGCTCTTGGCATCGAAGGCCTCGATGGTAGGTAGCATAGCCCGGCGTATCATCTTGCTCCACTCGGGTGTGGCATGTGCGTGCAGAATGGTCATGGCGCGCACCAGGTCGTAAGCCTGGATGGCGCACAGGGGGGCATCGTGGCCGTCGAATCCTTGCAGGGTGCCGGCATAGGCGTTGATAATCATGAGGGCAGTCTCGTGCTGTCCCTTCTTGGCGCATTCATGTGCCGTCAGCATGTCTCGTTCGCTTCCGGCCTTGGTACGGCGATGCGCCCCGTCGCGCGCCACAATCTCGTAGGGGCCAGCCATCTTGTAGTTCTCTGTCTTTACTTGGGCGTGTGCCGGATGGGGCATGGCCATGAGGCAAAAGACGGTCATCAGTAGTGTTGCTATCTTCTTCATATTTTCGATAAATTTAAGCTGTAAGTAAGTAGGTGTGCAAAATGATTTATATTCATAGATACGCACGAACGGGCGAACTTACTTATATATGCTCTCATTGTA
>CALZMK010000038.1 GCA_945788545.1 uncultured Prevotella sp. | reverse complement strand
GCACTGCCTGTGAAATCACCTCCGGAAGACACCGACACATTGGGCATAAGATAACCAGCTGTGACACCAAACGAGAGGCGGCGACCACCCAACTGGCGATTGAAGAACAAGCTGTCGGCAAAGGAGGTAAGCGTGCAGGTGTAGCTCTGGTGCTCAGCCTGACGGATATTGATGATGGTGTCAACGGGATAATACTTTTCCTTCTCCATTCTCACCTTATACTTGCCTGGCTCCATGCGTCCACTCTTATATGGCGAAGTTCCCACCTGCTTGCCGTTAACCAAGACATTGAATCCCTGTACAGGCAGGGTGAAGAGGTCGAATGTGCCGAAGAGGGCACGCAGTTTGGCATCCCTTCTCACCACCTCGCCCTGAAGGTCGATCTCGCCTTCTTGTGGTTCATACTGGTCGGCTGTCACCTTATAAGTGTGCTTGCCCTTAGACATCATGGCGGCAAACACGCCGTTCTCGGTCTTCACCTCCATACCGTCGATGAACACAGATGCGTCGTCGGGATTATGACTCAACACGAACATCTGAGTGTTGGTGTTGGCAGTGGCTTGCTCAGCCGACGAATAGTTCTTCAGTCGCAATTCATATACAACTCCCTCGTCGATGTTCTCCGTGTAGTTGTACAACAGAGGGAAATAACCCTCATGGGCAAAAGAGAGGCTGCGGGCTCCATATGGTACGTAGATCCATATCTCGCCGTTGTGCTGCTCCTGCTTTACTATACCAAGGGCATCGGCACGGAACTCGATGTCCTTCAGATTGGTTATCACGCGGATAAGGGCGCAGAGCTTGCCCTCGTCGTTATCCGTAACGGGTTTTGTGACGCGAGCCGTGAGGTCTTGGTCCATACGCGTGAACTTGGCGACGTCCATTGTTGACTGTGCCGTGATGTCGATGGCAAAGAGTAGAGCCATGACAACTGTAAGGAGTGTTCTTTTCTGATTCATAAGCATTATTTTTGATTGTGAATTATAATATTTATTTTATCCGAAAGGATATTATTTTTCTGCAAAATTAGCTATAATTATGCAATTTTGCAAATGCGAAAAACTGAGGATTTATGGCAAAAAGCAGTTTTGTGTGACAAGTTGCATATATTGGCGGTCAAGTTGCACGAAAAACAAATGCAAAAATGTTGGAGATTTATTTTTTTTTATTATCTTTGCACCGCAGTAACATCTATTCATAAAGACTTATAATGAAAAGGTTTATAATATATACCATAACGGCTGTCATTATGCTCTCGGCATGCAATGAAAACAGACAAGGACAGCTGGAACAAACCAACCGCCTAAGACTGAGGGTGGAGGACTCAATACAGTTGGGGAACTCGGAATATGCCCTCGCCACTATCGACTCGGGGTTGACTGCCGCCAAGGACAGTGACATATATTATCTGTGGCTTTGCACCAAGAACAAGGCTAATTATTGGGGTATGGATGCAAAGGCGATGCTCGCCACCAATAAGCGCATAAGCGACTATCTGAAAAGAAATTCCGACAGTACGCTCACCCGCCAATGGGTGAAGGCGGAGTGCTTGATGTCGCAAAGCGTGTTCCAGACAGCCATCATGGGTCGCCCTGACTCAGGACTTGTGTATAATGCCAAGGCACTGCAAGCAATGAGACACCTGAAAGGCTGTGACAACAATCTCATTATCACCCTGACCAACCGTGCCTTCTTCTATAAGCAGAACGGACAGCTCGACTATAGTGCCGATGCCTATCTGAATGCTCTCAATGCAGCCGACTCACTACATTCGAGCTATCATAGTCGAATAGCCATAATGCTGGGAATAGCGTCGGTGTATAATGCGATGCAGGATCTTGAGAATGCCAATATTTGGTGGAAACAGTTGGAGAGGGAACTGCCAAGAATGAAAGACAGCGACAAATATATCTTCTATAACGACCGTGGCAACTACTATTATTTCGCCAAGGACTACTCGAATGCAAAGCGTTGTTTTGAAAATGCCGCCAATATCACCAAGGGTAATCCGCTGAAGGAGTGGGACTACTATACGGCACAAGCCAATCTCGCAGAGATATACATCTGTCTTGGAGATGCCGACAAAGCCACACAGGCTATCAACGAGATGGAGACATTCAGCCGCAAGGTGGGATTCGACATGCTTCTCTACTATGCCGACACTGAGCGAATAAAGATAGCCTTGCTTAAAGGCGACAAGGCTGAAGCGGCAAGGATACTGGCAAATTCACGTATTGACGAAAATATGATAATCGATCAGAGGCTCATGAGGATGAAGGCCGAGAAAGACCTGTATTCACTCACGGGACAATACGAAAAAGCCTTCAATATCCAAGGAGATATACAACACATCGACGACTCCATACGTGCCGCCAACATCAAGATGCGCATGAGTGCAAACATGCTTAAATACCGTCATGACAAGCGTATCATGCAACAGCAAAGGGAGATTGAGAAAAAGGAAATGACATCAATCATTGCATGGATAATATGTGCCGTGGCAATAATGGGCGTAGCTTTGCTTACACTGACAATGATAATGAGACGCAGAAAACAGAAAATACGCGACCTTACCATGAGACAAAAACTTGTGGAGCAGAAGATGGAAAACGTGAGAAACCGCATTTCACCGCATTTTATCTTTAATGCACTCAATCATGAGATGTTAAGTCAGATGAAGGGTGAGGAGGTTGATTTCTCTCAACTCACCCAACTATTAAGAAGAGGACTCGATATGGCGGAACACCTTCACACATCACTCGCTGACGAACTTAGCTTCATTGACTACTTCGTGAGCATTGAGGGACGCAAACTGGGGGCAAAGTTTCAATATGTCAAGGATATAGAAGATGGAGTGGATGTTGCCAATACTTCACTGCCCACAATGACTATTCAGCTATTCGTAGAGAACGCTATCAAGCATGGTCTCCGCCCCATAGCAGCCATACCCAATGCCACTCCTGTCCTCACTATACAAGCCCGACTCAAGGACAACGGAGTGATTGTTAGGGTTATTGACAACGGCAGCGGTTTGGACGGCATCTCAATGGGTGAGAATACCGGAATGAGAACCATACGTCAAACAATACAGATTCTCAACGCCCACAACCACGACAAGATAGCCTTTGGCATTGACAACAACCCGAAGCCAGAGAGCGGATGTACCTCGTGGATATATCTTCCCGACAACTATAAATACGAAATATGACACAGAAGAAAATCAGGGCATATATTATCGACGACAACGTTGATGCATGCGAAGTATTGAAAATAATGTTGGAAAGGCATTTCTCCGTCGAGACAGTAGGTGTATGCAACAGTGCTCTTGCTGCCATCGACGACCTGATGGAGAAAACCACCGACATCATATTCCTTGACATCGAAATGCCAGACATTTCCGGTCTTGAATTTTGCCAGCTTATCAAGCAGCAGATTAACCCCGAGACAAAGGTCGTCTTTTATAGTGCGCACAGCAAATACGTTATCAATGCCATGCGCCAGGAGGCATTCGACTTTTTGCTCAAACCGCCCACGATGGACGAGATAGGCAAGATTATTAGCCGGTATTATGAAAACAAGTTGACCACTATTGACAAAGCGTCAAGGTGTAGCCAACTCCCGAGACCTTTGCTCGTGGTGAACTACAAAAACGAGCAGATAAGAATAGATATCGACAACTGTGCTTTCTTCCGGTTTAGCACTGAAGATAATTCGTGGGAGGTAGTATGTATCGACGGTAAGAGCTTCACGCTGCGCCGACGTACAAATGCTGACATGATTCTCAGTCTCACACGAGATTTTGTTCAAATCAACAAGAAAAACATTGTGAATGTACGTCATGTGGACATGATATCCGAAAACCGCTGTCTGCTGAACATCAAGACCGATGAGGACTTGCTAATCAGCCGCAGTTTCAAGCAGACATTCCTCGATGCCTTCTACTCAATCTGATAATCGATTACCGCCGCATCTCCACCGCCTCGTTGTGGTCGGTGAGATATAGGTGGGGCTGCACTTTAAAGTCTCGATCGGCCAATGACTTGGTGAGGTCGAGATTCTTTGTTTTCACTCCTCCCATCTCGAGCATCGTATGGAAAAAGGAGATGCTATTGGATGTCTGCTTTGTGCTATTGATACGCAATGCTGTGACAATGTCGGGATATGCCGAACGGTATGATGATGAAGTCCATGCAAGGAGCGGAACACGAAGTTCGTAGTCGCTGGGATTGGGTGATGCATGAAGGAATTTCTTCCTGTTGTCGTCGTAGATATTCTCGCCATGGTCGCTGGTGTAGAGCCATGCTGCATAGGATGACGACGAGGAGAGAAGTGACGATAGTTCGTAGAGGAAGCGGTCGGTGAAGCGGATGGTGTTGTCGTAGGCATTCACGAGGCATTGCTTGTTCTCGTATTTTGCCTCACTCTTGTCGTCGGGCAGGAAATGTGCCATCTGCCGTGGGTAGCGCTCGTTGTATTTGAAGTGACTGCCATAGGTGTGGAGAACGATAAACTCCTTTTTTCTGCCCTTGGCCAATATGCTTTTAAGGATAGGCAGCAATTCCATATCTGATACATTATCCTTGGCTCGCTCTGCCTCCTTGATAAATATGCAACTATCAGCCTCCATACCAAGAAAATCGATAAATGAATGGTTGGGCAACTGGTTGGAAATGAATGATGTGTGGAATCCAGCCTCGCGGAATGCGGCGATGATGCCTTTCTCGCGATAGAGTACAGAGTAATCGGATGATGTGGCGGCTGTCAGGAGCATCGGAACGCTCTTGTGGGTGGTGTTTGATTCTGTCCAAGCCTTACGGAACACGATGAGGCTACTGTCCTTTTTCAATCTTGACAGCATGGGATTAGTGTCGCGCTGATAACCATAGAGGGCAAAGTTATCCGAGCGGGCAGTTTCGCCAATAACCATTACATATACTTCGGCACTGTCTTTCGGGTGGGAGGAAATGGCATCAAACCGATAGTCGGCCACACGCTCTTGATAGTGGGCTGAAATCCAAGTGCGCTCCACAGCAAGATAGAGGTTGTATGTGACATTCAGCGGGAAAACATTATTGAGCAGACAGAACGATGTGTCAGCAAGATAGGCTGTAGCCACAGACATAAGTCCCGCAATCGTTATGCCACCGCCAATGCGACGCATCTTGCGGATAAAACTAAATTCAAGAACATGTTTTCCACGAATATTTGCCACTGCCATGCCCAAAGGCGGCAGATAGAGCAAGCATACTATGAGAACGGCAGGCAGAATGCCGTCGAGCAGTTCGGTGGCTTCGGAGACATTGGTAGTCACCACGTTCAGCAGCATATCCACTGCAAGTACACCATTGCCATATAGATAGAGCAAAACAATCTGGAATGCAGAGAAGAAGATATATGGGAATAGCCACCAAGTCATCTTCCCAGGCTTATGGGATAAGGTCATGAGTAGCGTGTATATGCCGAGAGGAAGCAGAATATTGGCAATGCAAGCCCACATCGACATCCCCTCAGTGATGTTGAGCACGACATTGGGCACCATCAGTGTCGCTATCGTCAGCCAATATAGTATCTTACAATTCCTCATCCCTAATTCCTCATTCCTAATTCCTTAAAACGCTTCATTGATATTGAATATGAATCCACTGTGTCCAGGCTTGCCAAAGCCGTAGTCAAGGCGCACGTTGACATTCTTCTTAAATTCCCAGCGATAGCCAAAGCCCCAGTTGGGAAGGAGAGTGCGGAAGGTGATGTTGCTGAACTTGCTGAACACCGTACCGAATCCGCCCCACAGCACTACGCCATTGCGCTTCCACACATGCTGGCGCAGTTCGACTTGAGTCTCAAACTTATGTTTGTCCCTGTATCGTCCCTCGTAATATCCGCGCATGGAGTTGCTACTGCCAAAGAGAGCCATCATTGCCCACGATGGATTGCCGAAATTGAGTGCGGCTCGGAAGTCATGCCCCAAAATCGCTCCTTTCCATAATCGAGCATACACACTGCTTTGTATCTCGGTGGTGGTGAAGGCATATTTATTGCCAAGGAACTTTGGGCGGAACGACTGCTCAATATTCAGATAATACCCTCGGTGAGGATTTGTGAGCACGTCGCGCGAGTCGTACATCAACTGAAGACCAAACCCTAAGTTCCATACCGACATGTCCTGACCATTCATCAGTTCGGGACGTGTCACTTTCGATGAATGGATATAATCGTAGGCGAACATTGGACCGAGATAAAGGTTGTTGGCCAGTTTTACTGCAAACGAAGCCTTTATTCGTGCCTGCCAGCGCTTCATCTCGCTACCGTTTTTGTCGTCATCACAACTGTCATAGCCGATACCCCAGAATCCAGATGGAAAGGAAAAGAAATACACGGTATATTTGAGACGGTATTTGTCCTGCGGAAAGATATTTGTGCCACGAATACCGAGGAGATAAAATCCCACGGTGGAGACATCGCTAAACAACGACACATTGGATGGTGGTAGGAGAGTGTCGGTTTGGCATGTGCGATAAAGACCGGCGGCCACAAGTCCAAGTCCTAATTTTATGTCTGAATTGTAATGAGGACCACCAATGACACTGAAATCAAATTTCTTGTGCTTCTTGTTCTTGTTGGCATCGTTGAAATAGTCGAGGAAGCGGGTAAAGAATGATTTCTTTTTTATGGTGGTATCAGGTTGGGCGTTAGATAAAGTAGTGTCGGCATAAGTCTCGGCACATGGCTGCTTAGCCAGCATGAGGGAATCATTCCTCATACTGGTATTTTCCGCTTTTACAGCCAATGTCACTGCAAATAAAAGCGAAAAAGGAAGCAACAGTTTACGTATATCCATATCCAATCTTAAAATGTCGGTGCAAAGATAGGTATAAATATCGAGAAACTGTAGTTTCCTTTTTCGCTAAAGATGTTCTTTTATTCTTAAAAACTCTGTGTCTTTGTATCTCTGTGTTTAAATTATAATCTTTGTCTTGTGATAATACTCCCGGAATTCAGTTGGAGCACATCCTTTTTTCCGTTTGAACACACGGTTGAAGTTACTCAGATTATTATATCCACAAAGATAGCAAATATCAGCAATACTCTTATTCGTATCCACAAGCATTCGAGAGGCATATCCAAGGCGGATGTCGATGATATAGTCGCTCACGGTGCGCCCTGTGTGCAATTTGAAGAACCGGCTGAAGGCAGTCTCACTCATACAGGCAAGTTGGGCAAGGGTCTTCAGTTTGAGTTCGTCCATATAATGACTGTTGATATAGTTCTTTACCTTTAGTATTCGGTGAGAGTCCTCCTCGATATTCACCTTTGCATAACTTGATGTGGCAAGAGTATATGAACCTTCACATCTCGACAATGAGTCGAGAATCTTCAAGAAACTGATGAATGCCTCGAATCCATCCTTTATGCTACTCAGTGAAAGTATGTCGTTATATACTTTCATGATGGCATCCATGGGGAACGCAAGTCCCTTGCGAGCCTGGTTGAGCATACGGTAGATGCGTTGGAAGGGATTCTTGGTGAACAGGCTATCCGATGACATGTCAAACTTGAACTGCACCGTTATCTCGTGAATATCCTGGCTCACGCATGAATTCTGCATCCACACATGTTCCAGTTCGAGACTCGTGATAAGTACAAGGTCATACTCGCCAATCACTTCACTGCTGTCGCCCACAATACGTCGCACGCCTGATGCATGCTCAACGAAATTGAGCTCAAACACCTCGTGATTGTGAATAGGGTAGGTAAACTCTTTTTTGTGACGGTCGGCAATGTACAACACGTCCTTGTCCATGAGAGGAGTAATCTCATGAAGCACATGATCGGGGGCGGCAGTTGGTTTCATATTCTTAAGTTAAGAATTAAGAATTAAGAGATTCTCTCTATTATTTCAAGGCACATGCGACCGTTGTGATACGGACACTTCCAGAATCCAGCCTTGTCGTCGTCGAGGTTGAGTGTTCCGTCGGGATGGCGGCTCCAATACCACTCGCCAGCCTCATAGTCGATGAGGTTGTCCTTGATATACTGCCAGCAATGTAGTGACTTGTCGAGAGCCGACTCGTCGGCGAAGTACTGGTAGATATTATAAAAACCTACGACTGCTTCTGCTTGTACCCACCAATGCAGGTCGTCATCCACACGTCCAGTGTCGAGGTTGGCCTCATGTATCATCGAGCCATCGGGATTGAGTCCCTTTTCAGATGCCTTTGCCACGAGAGGCACAATCGCCTCCACTCGTTTAAGCACCTCAGCATCACCGAGCACAAGTGCTGCCTCATGCATGAGCCATGAGCACTCGATGTCGTGTCCGTAGCTCTCAAGATGTCCAGCACCTCGTGTCCAGTCGTTCTCGAAGAAAAGGTCGAGATGATTGGTCTCTGGATTGAGGATCTTGTCGGTGAAGATGCCTATCATATTGCGTAATGCCTTCTCAAGGCGCTCATCCTTCCATACACGGTAGAGATTGGTGTATGGCTCAATGATATGCAGGTGTGTGTTCTGCGACTTGGGATAGTTGGCGTCGAAATCCGACAGTCTCATATCTGCAATCTCGCCCCATTCTCTTGTGCAAGCCTCGATATATCCATTATATATCACATCGAGTGAGTGTTCCTCGATACAGTCGAAGAGTTGTATGGCATAGTCGAGAGCCTCCTTGTCGCCAGTGGCGCGCACATATTCGCTCAATCCGTAGATCATAAATCCAATGGCATAAAACTGCTTCTTGGTGTCCTTGGGATTGCCATGGCAGTCGAGCGACCAGTAGGTGCCTCCATATTCGCGGTCGATGAAATGGGCAATGATATAGTCCTTGGCTCTTGTTGCCATTTCAAGATATTCGGGCTTACCGAGCACACGATATGCTGCCGAGAAAGTCCACAGGATGCGACCATTGAGAATGCCACCCTTTTCAGCGTCGGCATGCAAGTGGCCATGACCGTCGATACGACCATAGAATCCACCGTTTTGGCGGTCAACCATGTTTTCAATCCAGAAGGGCAGGATGTTACCCGTGAGCACATCCTGCATTTCCTTCTTGAATGTTCTTAACTTGTTATTTTCCATTGTATGAATGATTGTTGGTTATTATTTCTTTATTGGATACTTGAGTACCAATATTACAATAAATATCGCTAT
>CALZMK010000037.1 GCA_945788545.1 uncultured Prevotella sp. | reverse complement strand
TTGGTACGCCAATCCCCCTGACGGGCAATCTCACGAGATGGGCTGAACAGGGTGTGCTGTTGCTGAACGCCACACTCACTGTGAGGGAGCATCAACCTGCAAGTCATCAGGGACATGGATGGGAGCAGTTTACCGATGCTGCCATCAAGGCACTAAATGCCTATCGCGACAACCTCGTCTTCATCCTTTGGGGAGGATATGCCCGCAGTAAGGCTTCGCTCATCGATGCCTCGCGCCATCTCATTCTGCAGTCGGTGCATCCGTCGCCTATGTCGGCAAATAAGGGAGGATGGTTTGGCAATCATCATTTCTCGCGTGCCAACGCCTATCTGGCCGAACATGGACAGCAAACTATAATTTGGTAAAAAGATGATTATACAGATAGAAGATGTACTGATAACGACCGATATACTGTCGGAGATGTTCTGTTGCGACCTTGATGCCTGCAAGGGAGAGTGTTGTGTTGAGGGAGATGCCGGAGCACCGGTCACGCTCGACGAGGTTGCCGGTATTGAGGATGCGCTAGATGAAGTGTGGAACGACCTGTCGGCCTCGGCCCAAAGTGTCATCGACCGCCAAGGTGTTGCTTATACCGACCCCGATGGCGATATGGTGACAAGCATTGTCGGGGGCAAGGACTGCGTGTTCACATGCCATTCCGACGGATGTTGTTTCTGTGCTTTGGAGAAAGCCTATCGTGATGGTCGCACGAAGTTTTGCAAACCGATTAGTTGTGCTTTATATCCAATACGTGAGGTGCAGTTGAAGAACGGACTCACCGGTCTTAACTACCATCGTTGGGATGTGTGCAAGGCGGCAGTGAAAAAGGGTCGCGAATTGCAACTGCCTGTTTATAAGTTTCTTAGGGAACCGCTCATCCGCCGTTTTGGTGAGGAATGGTATAAGGCCCTTGAGATAGCGGCTAAGGAATTAATTATCAGTCATCAAAAGCATTGATTTTGTTGAGGTAGTATTGCCTCACCTCACTCCATTTGTAATATGGTGCAGTGTTCGACTTGATAGGCAGTTGTGCCTCGTTCTCGTTGAGCAGCACCTTCACCAGCACATCCTTGTCGCCCACGTTGCGGCGGTAGAACACCAACTGGATATTTGCTCCCATCGGGAATATGCGATAGTTCACCCATCCTTTCTGGTCGAGATGGGCATAATCATCGGTCACTAAGTCGGCACCATTAAGTCCCATCAACACCGTCAGTGGCAATACCATCGTCTCATGTCCGAATCGCAGGGTGGCTCCAGGGTTTGGCTGAACGATGCAACTGTCGGCCTCTACAATGATTTTCCTCAGCAAGTTGCGTTGCACGTATGGTTGTTTGCCTCCGTTGAGCTGCGAGTATCCATATCCGAGATACCACCATAGATTGGCCACTCGCCAGTTGTTGTAAACGTCCTCATCGGTGAAGAGGTCGTATAATGTCACTTGCTTGCGTGCCTCCAGATTCTGCACGTTGTTGGCAGTGTGGAACAGTTTTTCATAGAACTTCCTTGCGTCTGCCTTCCTCCACACGAATGAAGTGTCGGTGAACAGTTGGCAGAAGGCATAATCGCCTTTTACCATCTCGTTGTAGTATTTCTCATATACATCCTGCGACTCCTTGTTCCATTTCTTCTTCAGCAACTCCCTGTCGTTGAAGTTCATGTAGTACATGTCGTGCATACTTGCATCGTGACGTATTCTGAGGTTGGGATTTAGCTTCGTGAGCTCCATCAGTTCGTTGGTCATCGACAATATGCACCTGATGACCACTGTACTCTTGGCATCCACCCACACGTTACCTCTGAACACCTCGGGAAATCTCTCAAACATCCTGCGGGCTATCTGCCTGTGTTGTTCAGCCCCCAATGGGGTGAGTTCGCCATATCTGTTGGCAGCTTCCTTTCTGATGATCTCATACCTTTTCATGACATCCTTGCCCAATGGGGTCAGTACTCCGGCACTGTCGGCACTTTTCAGCACCTCGTACGGATAATTGTAGTCCTTGGGATTGATGAGGTATCTCGACCCGTGCCTGCCGTAATGACTGATGTAGAACGGTTTATAGTTGTCGGGCGCGGGAGTCAACTTGCCAGTTGGCGTGGGGTATGCCAACTGGTTGCTTGCCGAATATCTGATGTCGCGTTTAAGATCATCTTGAACGCTTTGTGCATGTGTCGTTATCGCAAACAAGGCGATAATTGCTATAATTAGTGATTTTTTCATAATGTTTTGTTGATTTTGCGTGCAAATATAAAAAAATAATTGTATATTTGCAAACAAAAACAAGAAAAAGTCGAGTTATGGCAAAAAAAAGCAACTGGAACGATGATTATTGGCTTCTTGTGGTGCAGCTTTACCTGAGGAAACCGGTAGGGCTGAAACCATTATACAGTAAGGTGGTGATTGACCTTTGCTCGGAGATTCATGTGTCGCCTTCGGAGGTGTATTCGAAGATGGAGGCAATCGACAAACTTCAGACTCCTCGTGTCGAGAGATTATGGCGCACGTATAGCGGCAATCCGTCGAAGTTGCGTCGTGCCGTGGAGTTGCTTCGCCAGATGAAGGGATTCGGCAGTGGCGGCGGTTTCTTTGAGGGAGTGGAGGTGAACGAGACGTTCGAGCGCGACTTCCGTCCGTTGCCCGAGGATAATGAGCTCACTCCAGTGATGCTCACGCTAATCCTCGATTTGTATTTCCGTCTCACTCCTCTCACCATGGTGACGGAGACGCCTGAGGTAGTAGATTTGTCACGCCTGATGAGGATAAAACCGCAGAAGACAGCCGAGGTGCTTGGGGTGTTCCAGTATTGCGACCCTTATCTCAATCGTCAGGACATCATCTTTAGTCCGCTGCTCGGCCCATGCGAGGAGATATGGTCGAAATATGCCCAATGGACGCCTGTTCAGCTTGCAGAATATGCCGACAAACTCAAGGATTATTTCAAAAGCTGAAAAAAATCCCGATTTTCTTTTGCACTTAACGCGATTTGTATTAATTTTGCAGTCGAATTGAGAAAAAAAGAGTAAAAAGAGTATGTCACAGGGCCAGTTCCAGATACAAAAGACTGAGCAGAAACAGGTGCAGACAGTCAGTCAGCAACAGCTTCTACAGGCTATGCTGACCGAGTTGCCCGTCAATCAACTCATCGACAGGATAAATACCGAGATGGACGACAATCCCGCCTTGGAGGTATCTTCCGATGAGAATGTTGACGATATGAACAACTCGCTTTATGATTCCTCGGACGACGCCGTGGATACAATGGGCGATACTGCCGACGACTATGAGGCGCGCTCGGAGAAGGAGGATCGCCAGACGGCTCTCGACGATGCACTGAACAGTATAGGTCGCGACGACGAGGATTTGCCCGTTTATCAAGGCAGTCAGCGTGAGGTGGAGTATGGTTCTACACAGTCGTTCTACGACCAACTCCTCGAGCAGATGAATGAGACGGAACTCTCGCCTCTTCAGGCTAAGGTGATGGAATATCTGATTGGTTCGCTCGACGATGATGGCCTCTTGCGCAAGTCGTCCGACGATATTGCCGACGAATTGGCTATCTATAACAATATATATGTCAGTGAGGAGGAAATAGAAAATGTAGTCAAAATCCTACAGCAGTTCGACCCCCCTGGCGTGGGGGCGCGCTCGTTGCAGGAATGTCTGCTCATTCAGATACGCCGTCGCGACACCACTCTTCTCACTCGACGTATGGAGGCGGTGGTGGAAGATTTCTTTGATGATTTCACCAAGAACCATTGGGAGCGCATCAGGTCGTCATTGCAGATGACAAAGGACGAGACCGACGAGGTGAATACCGAACTGAGGCGGCTGAATCCCAAGCCGGGAGCGTCGATGAACGACGTTGTCGGACGCAGTATGGAGCAGATAACTCCCGACTTCATAGTGGATACGCAAGACGACGGCACAGTCACCTTCACACTCAATAATGGTGATGTGCCCGACTTATGCATATCGAGCTCGTTCACTGATCTACTTAAGGAATATCAGTCGAAGGAGAACGTCAGTCGCAGCACGAGCGAAGCATTGCTATATGCCAAGACCAAGGTGGAGTCGGCACAACGGTTTATTAATGCCATCAAGATGCGCCACCGCACATTGTCGATGACCATGTCAGCAATAATCCATTGGCAACACCGATTCTTCGAGGATGGTGACGATAGTTTGTTGCGTCCGATGAAACTCAAGGACATATCCGACAAGACGGGGTTGAGCCTTTCCACCATTTCGCGTGTGAGCAACAGCAAGTATGCCCTCACCAAATGGGGTGTGTTCCCCTTGCGTCATTTCTTTTCCGATAGTTATGTGGGTGAGGGTGGCGAGGAGATGTCAACACGCGAGATAAAGGCGGCATTGAGGGATATCATCGACAATGAAGACAAGTCGAACCCATTGTCCGACGAGGCCCTGTGCAAGATGCTTGCCGAGAAGGGTTATCCTATCGCCCGTCGCACAGTGTCGAAATATCGTGAGATGCTGGGAATACCGGTGAAGAGGCTTAGAAAGAATTAAAGAATTAAAAAATTAAAATATTAAAATATTGGGGTGAAGAGAGCTAATAAACTGATATTGGGAGCAAGGGTGCTGAGCGCAGTGTTCAATCCCTTCTACCTGCCCACTGTGGGACTCATTGTGTTGTTTACACTGAGTTACCTCAGTTTGCTGCCGCTGTCCTATAAGATGGTGGTGTTGGGATTGGTGTATATCTTCACCATCCTCCTGCCCACTCTCCTCATATCCCTCTATCGCCACCATCAGCGCTGGACACTCATCGAACTTGGCCAGCGCGAGCGACGTATGGTGCCGTATGTCATCTCCATCCTCTGCTATTTCGTCTGTGTGTATATCATGGAGAGTATGCATATACCCCATTTCATGTCGAGCATACTCGTCGTCGCACTGATGATACAGATAATTTGCTCCATCGTCAATGTATGGTGGAAAATCAGCACCCACACAGCTGCCATCGGGGGTATGGCCGGGGCGATAGCCGCCTTCTCGGTGATATTCTCTTTCAATCCAGTCTTTTGGTTGAGTTTGGTGCTCATCGTAGCCGGAATGCTTGGCACGTGTCGCATGATATTGCGCCAACATTCTCTCTCCCAGGTAGTTGTCGGTTTCATGCTTGGCAGCATAATGGGATTTATGGTATTGTTCGTATGAATAAGGAAGTTAAAGAAGTTAAAGACAAATGTATAATAATATAGATAAAGATATGACTCCATTAGTAAGCATTATTATGGGCAGCACAAGCGACCTGCCCGTTATGGAAAAGGCTTGTAAGTTTTTGGATGAGATGCAGGTGCCGTTTGAGGTGAATGCCCTTTCGGCTCATCGCACTCCCGATGCCGTTGAGGATTTTGCCCGTGGTGCCAAGGATCGTGGCATCAAGGTGATTATAGCCGGTGCAGGTATGGCTGCCGCCCTTCCGGGTGTGATTGCGGCTTCCACAACATTACCCGTAATCGGTGTACCTATCAAGGGTATGCTCGACGGTCTCGACGCCATGCTCAGCATCATTCAGATGCCTCCTGGCATTCCTGTGGCAACAGTGGGTGTGAATGGGGCGCAGAATGCCGCCATCCTTGCCGTTGAGATGATGGCTCTTGCCGATGAGGCTCTTGCCGCACGTCTTGCTGAATATAAATTGGGATTGAAGGAGAAGATCGAGAAGGCCAATCGCGACCTTGCCGAGGTGAAGTATCAGTTCAAGACGAATTGAAAACTTCAATATTTTAATTTTTTAATATTTTAATATTTTAATTTTAAAGATGAATATCTTTAACTACTCCCGTCGCCCTTCGTCTGTCAATAACGTGGGCGCCACCCCGATGGGAGGCGACAACCCCATACGCATACAGTCGATGACCACCACTCCCACCACCGACACCGAGGCATCTGTTGCCCAGGCTAAAAGAATCATCGAGGCTGGTGGAGAGTATGTGCGCCTCACCACACAAGGTGTGCGCGAGGCTGAGAATCTCAAGAATATCAATGCAGCCCTTCGTGCCGAGGGAATAACGACGCCCCTTGTTGCCGACGTGCATTTCAATCCGAATGTAGCCGATGTGGCTGCCCTCTATGCCGAGAAGGTGAGGGTTAATCCAGGTAATTATATCGATCCCGCCCGCACCTTCAAGCATCTGGAATATACCGACGAGGAATATGCCGCCGAACTCAAGCGACTTGAAGAGCGTTTCGTGCCGTTCCTCAATATCTGCAAGGAGAATCACACGGCAGTGCGTATCGGTGTCAACCATGGTTCGCTCTCCGACCGTATCATGTCGCGCTATGGCGATACTCCCGAGGGTATTGTCGAGAGCTGTATGGAGTTCCTTCGTATATGCAAGAAGCAGGATTTTAATGATGTTGTCATATCCATCAAGGCCAGCAACACCGTTGTGATGGTGCGCTCCATGCGCCTGTTGGTGAGCGAAATGGACAAGGAGGACATGCATTATCCCCTCCACCTCGGAGTGACCGAGGCTGGCGAGGGTGAGGACGGACGTATCAAGAGTGCCGTGGGTATTGGAGCATTGCTTGCCGACGGTATTGGAGACACCATCCGAGTGTCTCTCTCTGAGGAACCCGAGGCAGAGATACCCGTTGCACGCCATCTTGTTGACTATGTCACCCGACGTGCCGGACACATGATGATTCCAGCCGAGGCTTCGCCTAAGTTCGACTGGCTTCGTCCTGAGCGTCGCGTCACTGATGCTGTTGAGAATATCGGCGGCACCAATGTGCCCGTGGTCATAGTGAGCGACTTCTCAGAAAACACCGAGGTGTCGGCAAATCCCGACCTTACTCCCGACTATATATATGTGGGTGAGAATCTGCCCGAGAATCGTCCCGCCAACCAGAAATATATCGTGGATTTCTCAGTATGGGACGGCACACCGAACACCTATCCAGTGTTCCCCTACAATGCCATTCCCTTTATGTCGAGTTATCCTCTCATCCCCAAGTTCCTCGTCATGCAATATGGAGTTGATCCCGAGGAATACGTCACATGTCTGATGAATCATCCCGAGGTGGTTGTGGTATGCGTAAGCCATCATCAGAACCGACTTGGCGAACAGCGTGCCCTGGTGCATGAGATGATGCGCGCCGGACTCCGCAACCCCATTGTCTTCTGTCAGGCTTATCGCCACTCACAGGAGCAGAAGGCCGACTTCCAACTTGAGGCTGCCGCCGATATGGGAGCACTCATGTTCGACGGACTCACCGACGGCATCTGGCTCATGAACGATGGCGACCTTGCAGTGAAGGATATCGCCGAGACATCATTCGGCATACTGCAGGCTGCCCGCCTTCGCACCACCAAGACCGAGTATATCTCATGCCCCGGTTGCGGTCGCACGCTCTACGACCTCCGCACCACCATCGCCCGTATCAAGGCAGCCACGGCACATCTCAAGGGACTGAAAATAGGTATCATGGGATGTATTGTCAACGGTCCTGGAGAGATGGCAGATGCCGACTATGGCTATGTGGGTGCCGGACGTGGAAAGATTTCACTCTATCGCCGCAAGGAATGTGTGGCAAAGAACATTCCCGAGGAAGAAGCTGTCGAGAGACTGCTCCAACTCATCAATGAAGATAATGAACAACTATAAAATACTGACTCCTACGCTTCGAGGGTCGTTCACTGAGCGTCTCGCTGAACTCGAGATGCTCGTGGGCGACTGGCTCGAACTTGAAAAGACGGAAGGGCGCACGCTCCGTTATACAAAGATATTCCTAAGCGACGCGCAAAACCAGCATCAGTTGCTTGTGGAGAGTGAGCTCTTCCTTAATATCCTTTCGTCACAACCCTATACAGAAGTGGAACAGACTCCTGCCGACGGAGCGAAGGTAATGCTGCTTGTCATGACCTCCGACACCGACAACGGGGCTCTTTTCCATAGTCTGCGACTATCTGATTCCGAGACTCGCGGATTCAATTCCTATATCCAGACCATTGCCCTATTCGAGCGCTATATCACAATACTTCGCGACATGGGGCTCGACATGAAGACGCATCTCGTGCGCACGTGGATTTATGTTTCAGATATCGACGTAAATTATTCCGGAGTGGTGAAGGCGCGCAATGACATCTTCGCGCGCGAGGGACTCACTGTCGATACCCATTTCATAGCATCCACGGGTATTGGAGGCCGCACCGACTGCCGCACTGCTTGTGTGGCTATCGACTTCCTCGCCTATCCTGGAATACAGGAATCTGACAAGAAATATCTGCAGGCTCTCGACCATCTCAATCCCACACACGAATATGGGGTGGCTTTCGAGCGTGGCACCCGACTGCAATTACCTTCATCCCAGATATATTACATATCCGGAACGGCAAGTATCGACAATAGGGGAGAGGTGGTGTATCTTGGCGACATAAAGAAGCAAACCGGCCGACTGCTTGAGAATATAGGAGCATTGCTTGCCGACGGAGGGGCCACTATGCACGACATCAAGTATTTCATCGTCTATCTGCGTGATTTCTCCGACTACGACCTTGTCAATCGCATGATGGAGCATATCTATCCCGACATCCCCCGTGCCATCGTCCATGCTCCCGTCTGCCGCCCGCAATGGCTCGTCGAGATGGAGTGCGTGGCGGAGAAATAATCGTTTCTACCTTCACTTCCTTCCGTTCGAAGGCTTCGAACGGAGATACGAAGCTTTTGTATCTCCGTTCAAAGCTTTGGGATGCACATACAAAGCTTTGTGTGGATACAACGATAGCCTGTTGAGAACATAACTCAAGTTAACTTCTGATGGTTTCTCAACAGCTGTTTTAAGAATTCCATACTAACTGTTCTTTCATAGTCACAATAGCTGTTCTTTCATAGTCACAATAGCTGTTCTGAATCCGCATCGACCTAAGTAAGATAAATCACAGGATTATCAGTTATTATAAAAATGCGGGGACTCTGCCTGCCGATTGCGACATCGAGGCGATGATAGAGGAGATGAGGCCATGGTATGACAACTATTGTTTTGCAGAGGAATGCCTAAAGGACAACAATCGTGTATTTTTCCTTCTGCCGAACATGACTCATTATCAGTCGAAGCACAGTTACATCCTGGAACTGAAATACTTGTCGAAGTCGGATTATACCGAGAAGAAAGCCCAGGAGCAATGGGACGATGCCGTCGAGCAAATCAACG
>CALZMK010000036.1 GCA_945788545.1 uncultured Prevotella sp. | reverse complement strand
CATTCTCGCGCTTCATCTCTGACAAAACGTCCTGTGCAATAAAGCCAGTGGCAGCACGACCGAATCGTGCGACGTTATAAGATGCTATCTTGATGCCAGTAGCGGAGGAACTGTCGGATTGGAATAGGCCGGGTTGATATAGCGTGCCGATATAAGGAATGCAACACAACACTGTAAGCAGGGGAAGGGGAGCGATAAACCAATTTCGCATTATCAGCCAATATACCAACATTATTATATTAGCTATGATAAACAAGGGTAATACATATACGCACATGGCAGAAGCAATATTACCCACAGGTGACGAATCACCTCCAAACAATCCCACAATAGTGAAGATGCTGATAACTAATTGCAGTATCAGCATCATCAGCGAAATGTATCTTTTCACTGCTAGTTTTCCCATATTTGTGTCTTTTATCAAATAAACTTTTCTATAGTCTCGATAAGATGCTCCACCTTGAACGGTTTAGATATAAACTCGTTGCAGCCGGCATCGCGTGCCTCTTGGATACTATCCTCGAAGGCATAGGCACTAAGTGCCAATATTGGTATGGAGGGGGTCACCTCCTTGATGATACGAGTAGCGTCGAGACCGTTCATCTCGGGCATTCGTATGTCCATAAGTATCATGTCGGGGTGCTCTTCCTCGTTGAGGGTTACTGCCTCAATTCCATTGCGCGCACGAAGAACACGATAGCGGTTGTTGAGCACACTTTGTATTAGTTCGTAGTTACATTCCTCGTCCTCAGCCACCAGGATAAGTTTCATCTGACTGATATCAACCTCGGGTTTGGCCCTGAGGGTGCGCGAGATGGTGAAACATGGTTTTGAGGAGGTGTTGTTGCCAACGTAAGTACCGTCGAAGGGGAATGTAAAGGTGAAAGTAGAACCGACACCCAATTCAGAGCTGACGGAGATATGACCGCCCAACTTCTCTACGATAATCTTGCTGAGAGGCAAACCTAAGCCATAGCCGTTCTGCTGCTCGGCATCCTTGGATACGTAGGTTTGGAATATGGAGTCAATATCCTTGGGGTCGATGCCCGATCCTGTATCAGCCACTTTCATCGTGATGAGTTTCTCATCGTCAGATACTTTGTAGCCAAAGGTGATGCTGCCGGTGATAGTGTGCTTGAGGGCATTGCTGATAAGATTGCAAAACACCTGAGTGATACGGTTGATATCGGTGTTGAGCATCACAGTCTTTTGGGGTATCTCTGCCACTAACTTGATTGACTCCGGACAGCGGAACTTGAATATCTGCTTGATATTGGCGCACATCTCGGTGAGGTTGGCGGGTGCCTTCTTCATCTGTATCTCTCCCGACTCAACACGCGACAAGTCGAGGATTTCGTTGATCAGACTAAGCAGACGGTTATTGTTGCTCTCCACAATCTCGAGCATCTTCATGCGCTCCTCGGGAGAGTCGGTCTCAGCCATTACCCTCGAAAAACCTTCGATGGCATTGAGTGGTGTGCGTATTTCATGGCTCATGTTGGCGAGGAACAAAGACTTCATGCGGCTGGCTTTCTCAGCCTTCCTTATCTTCTCCTCGTAGTCCTTGAGCTGTTGCAATGCCATATCACGCTCTTTAGCCGTTTTGGCTAAGAGTTCTTGAGCTTCTGATAGCTTGCACTTTAGGGTTTTGATTTCATCTTGATACATGATGCATACTCCTACTATTTGTTTCAGTGTGCAAAGATAGGAAAAATAATTAAGAATTAAGAATTAAGGATTAAGAAAAATACTATTAATCCCTGATTTTTAACTTTTTTTCAGGCTCTTTTTGCCTTTTCCCACATTCCAGAGGTGTTATTGAACAGATAGGCCATGCCACGGAATACATTCAGATTCATAAATACAAAGTATTTGCTTATGCGTAGTCCTGCCGCTGCCGAGGCATAGAATAGAATCTGCAGAACCCAGATGACGGTGTAGATAATACCTTCGCCTGAGAGTACAAGAATAGTGTTAAGGGGTATAAGGGCAAAGAGACATACGGGAGTGATAGTCCATCTCAATACCCGATGTGACACAAACTGGAACGCCACAACAGGATAGCGTAGCGGATTCATCAGTGAGCGCAAACGCCAGCAACTCTGTAGTCCGCCGGCTGCAATTCTCCTTTTGCGCTTGCTTTCCTCATGCAGGTCGGCCGAACCATATTCCATGGCATAAGCCTTTGACGTATAGGCAATCTTATAGCCCGTACGCACAATCTCCATCGAGATGATGAAGTCGTCGAGAAGGGTGTCGTCGGGAATGTCGGTCATGAGCTGGCGGCGGATGACGCATAGTTCGCCTGCCGCTCCCATGGCTGAGTAGAGCTCGCCGTCGAGACGCTTCAGTGTACTCTCGTATTTCCAATAAAGTCCCTCGCCTTGTGCTGCCTCGTCGGAGTCGCTTTTTGCCATCACTTTCTTCTCGCCAGATACACAACCCACTTTGGGGTCCTGCATCAACCGTACTATCTCCCTGACAGCCCCGGGATTGAGCATTGTGTTGGCGTCGGTCATCATTACAATCTCCGTCTTCACCTCCTTGATACCATGTTTGAGAGCCGCAGCCTTGCCACGACGCTCGGGAGAATAGACAATCTCCACCTCGGGATAGGCAGAGAGTAGGGTATTGGTGTTGTCGGTACTGCCGTCGGTCACCCATACAAGGTGCAGACGGTCGGCTGGATAGTCAAGAAGATGGGTGTTGGCCATCTTCTCGGCGATAATGTCCTCCTCGTTATAAGCGCACACCATGAGCGTAACCTCAGGCAGACAATCGTCGGAAATGTCTGCCAGAGGTTTCGCCTTGGTTGCCAGCCTTTTTATAAAAACCAGCAGATAAAGCACTATACCGTATCCGATGTAGGTATATACTACGATAGCGAGACACAGCCAGAAAAATGTTACTGTCATTTTGTCTCTATCTCTTCTTGCATGTCTATGAAGTTGCCTTTCTTGTCGTAGAACTCATACTGAAGGAAGGCCAGTTTCTGACTTGGTATGACGTTGATGCCCAAGCCATACTTCATCTGCCACTTTCTCTTCATAGAGAAAATGCCTTGGTTAATGTAGGCTGCCACGTAGGGGTGTACGTGGAGGTTGAATTTCTTAATACCAATCTTGGAGACCATACGGTCGATCTTGCTCTCCAGTTGGTCAGTAAAGAGAATACTCGATTTGATCTTGCCCTTGCCGAAGCATGTGGGGCATGTTTCCTCAACGTTGACGTCCATAGCCGGGCGCACTCTTTGTCGTGTGATCTGCATCAGTCCGAACTTGCTCAGTGGCAGGATGTTGTGGCGTGCACGGTCTTTCTGCATGTTCTTGCACATACGCTCATAAAGCAATTGCCTGTCCTCCGCCAGGTTCATGTCTATGAAATCCACAATGATAATGCCGCCCATGTCCCTGAGCCTGAGTTGCCGGGCCAGTTCATCTGCCGCACCGAGATTGACCTCCAGTGCGTTTTGTTCCTGTCCGTTTTCCGCCTTGGTGCGGTTACCACTGTTTACATCCACCACGTGCATAGCCTCTGTGTGCTCGATGATGAGATATGCGCCACGCTTGTAGTTGACAGTCTTGCCAAAGGCCGACTTTACCTGCTTCGTCACATTGAAATTGTCGAAGATGGGTACAGTGCCATTGTATAGTTTCACAATGTCAACCTTGTCGGGAGCAATAAGTCCCACGTAGTCCTTCACCTGGCCGAATACCGTCTCGTCATTGACGTGTATGCCATCATAGGTGGTGTTAAACAGGTCTCTGATAAGAGCAACAGCACGAGATGTTTCCTCGAAGGCAATCTTTGGCCTTTCCGTAGTCTTCTGTACGGTTGTGATGGCGTCCTCCCATCTCTTCAGCAGTATCTTCATCTCGCTGTCAAGTTCAGCTACTCTCTTTCCTTCTGCCGAAGTCCTCACAATCACGCCGAAGTTTTTGGGCTTGATGCTCTGTACCAGTTGTTTCAGTCTTGTGCGCTCCTCACCCTTCTTGATTTTCGATGACACCGAAACCTTTTCTTGGAAGGGCATGAGCACCATATACCTGCCGGCAAAACTCAGATCGCATGTGAGACGTGGTCCCTTGGTGGAGATAGGTTCCTTGACAACCTGTACCAACACTTCCTGGCCTACTTTCAGCACGTTCTGCACACTGCCCTCCTTCTTTAGGTCGGGCAGGCGAGTGGCCTTGGAGATGGGGAATAGTTTCTTTCTGTCGCTCTGAACCTGCTTGAGGTATTTCTCGTATGAGGAATACTGTGTACCCAAATCGAGGTAGTGCAGGAATGCATCGCGTTCGTAGCCGACGTCCACGAAACACGCATTCAGTCCGGGCATAAGCTTTTTCACTTTTGCCACATAGATGTTGCCAACCGAGAATGATGCCGACCGCGACTCGCTCTGGTATTCCACGAGGCTCTTGTCCTCAAGGAGCGCAATCGATATCTCTTTGGGTTGTACGTCGATGATTAGTTCGCTTGTCATTCCTTTAACAATAGATAATAGGGGTACTTTTCAAACAGAAAGGGTGTGCCAAAATCCCTGGAGGATCTTGAGGCACACTCCCTTCATTTCTTTCTGCGAACAGCAGCGAGCATTACTTGCTCTTGTGTCTGTTCTTTCTTAATCTTTTCTTACGCTTGTGCGTAGCCATCTTGTGGCCCTTCTTCTTCTTACCGTTTGGCATTGTTTAAGATTTTTAAAATTATTACTAAATGTTGATTATTTCATTTTTTCAATGAAAGACTTTGCTGGCTTGAATGCAGGGAAGTCATGTGCCTCGATGATCATTGTGGTGTTCTTCGAGATGTTGCGCGCAGTCTTGGCCGCACGTCTCTTGACAATGAAACTACCAAAGCCGCGGAGGAAGACGTCTTCCTTCTCGACTGTCAAACTGTTAATCACTTCTTCCATAAATGCCTCAACACAGGCGCTGACCTCTATCTTGCCAACACCAGTCTTTTCAGAGATTTTTTCAATAAGTTCTGCCTTTGTCATATCTTTATTCTTATTATTTTATATACCTAAAATGTAACGATTTGTTGAGTGTTTTTACTCAGTCGTTCATAATCGGCTTGCAAATATACTGATTTTCAACGGTAAACGGAAATTTTATTAGACTTTTTTTAGAAAAAAGTGTTATTTTCACGTTTTTTATTCTATTTCATTGCCCTTACACCTTATTATATATATAAAGAGGGTGAGGGATACAGCATTGTTTATGTGATAACACTAACAACGCTTTTGTAATTATTATGTATTGTAACCATCGGATGATAACGCGGATGTTATCGTGGATAATAACGCGCAGCAATTCCTAATTCCTAATTCCTCATTCCGGCAAATGGAACCTGTAAGAGCGTTCAAACACCTCGCGCACCCTGTTAATCTCGAGGAAGGTAGTGCCACCGCCACTGCCGAACGAACCGCTGAGATATGCTATCTGGTCGTCGAGGTCGATATATTCCTTCTGTCGCAACATTCTCACTGCAGCGAGGAAGAGTTGCTGCGAAGAGATTTGCTCCTTCTGAAATACTGGAATCACACCATAGCTGAGATTAAGCCAACGCTGTAGTTTCTCCTTGTAGCAGATGGCGAGCACAGGCGTTGGTCCGCGGAATGCTGCCAAGTTGCGGGCAGTCTGACCAGTGGAGCTGTCGGTGATAATTCCTTTCACACTCATTGTCTGAGTAGATTCGATGGCACTGTGGGCGAGAAACTCACGCACTGAGCAGTTGGCCGACATGGGTATCACAATGTCGTTTTCCCTCACCTTGTCCTTCTCAGCCTGTTCGGCTATTTGCGACATAGTGCGCACTGCCTCGATGGGGTAGTCTCCCGATGCGGTTTCTCCACTGAGCATCAAGGCGTCGGTGCGATAATAAATGGCATTGGCGATATCTGTAACCTCGGCGCGGGTGGGGCGTGGGTTGTGTATCATCGTGTGGAGCATCTGAGTGGCTACAATAACCGGTTTCTTTGCCCTTACACACTTGCGGATAATGCTACGTTGTATTCCCGGGATGCGCTCAATTGGCACCTCGATGCCAAGGTCGCCACGGGCTATCATGATACCATATGACGCCTCAATAATCTCGTCAATATTATCGACACCCTCCTGGTTTTCAATCTTCGATATAATCTTGATGTCACTTCCTCTCTCGTCGAGAATCTTCTGCACAGCCTTCACGTCAGATGCATTGCGCACAAATGAGTGGGCTATAAAGTCGATGTCCTCGTCGATGGCAAGATTGATGTTGGTGATGTCCTTGCCGGTGAGTGCGGGCAGGTCTATATGCACGCCTGGCACGTTGACACTCTTGCGCGAACCGAGTTCGCCGTCGTTTTTCACTTGGGCTATCACGGCAGGACCATTAATGCCGATGACCTCCATGTCGAGTGCACCATCGTCAAACAGTATGTGGTTGCCCACTTGCACATCCTGCGCGAAATTGACATATGATACATTCACGATGTCGTGTTCACTGTCAACGTCGGGACGTCCGAATATCTTTACTACATCTCCAATTTTGTATTTAATTGGTTTGTCGCACGATGTAGTGCGGATTTCCGGTCCTTTGGTGTCGATGAGGATACCGATGTGGTGTGACACCTTTCTTGTGTTCCTGATAATCTCCCTGATACCGTCGGCTGAAGCATGTGCCGTATTCATACGTATGACATTAACGCCAGCATAGAATAAATCACGTATGAATTCCACACTGCAACGACGGTCACTTACGGAGGCTACAATCTTTGTCTGTCTCATTATTTATTTTGTCTATGTTGTTGGGAAATAATATATATTCATATTTAAAAAATCGGTTGCAAAGTTACAACTATTTTTGCACATATACAAAGTTTTGTGTGTATTTTTGCGATAATTATTAAAAAAATATGCCAATTTTGTTGGTCATTATCAGAAAATGACGTAACTTTGCAGCCAAATTTGAATTTTTACAGTATTATAAGATATGAAACATCAGTTAAGAAGTGCCGTGTGCACTGAAGGTAGAAGGATGGCAGGAGCAAGGGCTCTCTGGGTTGCCACTGGTATGAAGCGTGAACAGTTCGGCAAGCCAATTATTGCCGTCGTCAACTCATTCACGCAGTTTGTGCCTGGTCATACCCATCTCCACGAGATAGGCCAGATAGTAAAACAAGAAATTGAAGCCATGGGCTGCTATGCAGCTGAATTCAACACCATCGCCATCGACGACGGTATTGCCATGGGACACGACGGTATGCTCTATTCGCTACCCTCGCGCGACATCATTGCCGACTCGGTGGAGTATATGGTGAATGCCCACAAGGCCGACGCCATGATATGCATATCCAACTGCGACAAGGTGACACCCGGTATGCTGATGGCTTCAATGCGACTCAATATCCCTACAGTGTTCTGTTCGGGAGGACCGATGGAGGCAGGAAGATGGCGTGGCGAGAATGCCGACCTCATCACGGCGATGGTAAAGGGAGCCGACACCTCGGTGACTGACGAGGAGATGGCAGAGATTGAGGGATGTTCATGCCCTGGATGCGGAAGTTGCTCGGGTATGTTCACTGCCAATTCGATGAACTCGCTCACTGAGGCTATCGGATTGTCGTTGCCAGGAAACGGTACTATCCTTGCCACTCACGAGAATCGTATCCAACTCTTCCGCGACGCTGCACGTCAGATTGTTAAGAATGCAATGGCTTATTACGAGGACGGCGACGAAAGTGTTCTGCCCAAGAGCATTGCCACACGCAAGGCTTTCCTCAACGCCATGACTCTCGATATTGCCATGGGTGGAAGTACGAACACTGTATTGCATCTCTTGGCTGTGGCACAGGAAGCAGGTGCCGACTTCAAGATGAGCGACATCGACGAACTGAGCCGCAAGGTGCCTTGCCTCTGTAAGTTGGCGCCCAACACACAGAAATACAGTGTACAGGAGTGCGGACGTGCAGGTGGTATCCTTGGTATCCTCAACGAACTCAACAAGGGCGGACTCATCGATGGATCGGCTATCCGTGTGGATGGTAAGACCCTCGGCGAGCAGATGGAGAAATATGACATCACCAAAGCTGAGATAGACGCCGAGGCAAACCGTATCTATCAAACCGCTCCCGGACGCAAGTTCTCTACCAAGATGGGTAGTCAGAACGCACAGTGGGGAGAACTAGACAAAGACCGTGCCAACGGTTGCATTCGCGACTTGGAGCACGCTTACACCAAGGATGGTGGATTGGCTGTGCTCTTCGGTAATATCGCCCAGGACGGATGTGTGGTTAAGACTGCCGGTGTGGATGAGAGTCTGTGGAAGTTCTCTGGTCCTGCCAAGGTGTTCGACTCTCAGGAGGACGCTTGCGAGGGTATCCTCGGAGGCAAGATCAAGGCTGGCGACTGTGTGGTAATCACACATGAAGGTCCTAAGGGAGGTCCCGGTATGCAGGAGATGCTTTATCCCACCTCTTATATAAAGAGTATGCACCTCGGCAAGGAGTGTGCCCTCATCACCGACGGACGATTCTCGGGCGGTACGAGTGGACTGAGTATCGGACATATCTCTCCCGAGGCTGCATCTGGAGGTAACATTGGAAAGATTATGGACGGCGACATCATTGAAATAGATATCCCCAACCGCTCTATCAACGTGCGCCTCTCCGACGAGGAGTTGGCAGCCCGTCCGCAGCAACCACTGAAGCGCAACCGCCAGGTGAGCAAGGCCTTGAAGGCATACGCCCAGAGCGTGGCAAGTGCTGACAAGGGTGGAGTGAGAATTATTGAGGATTAGTCGCTTCGCGAGATTAAATAATTTAAAAATTAAAGGATTAAAGACTTGATGTCAAAAGAGATAATAACCGGAGCGGAAGCTCTTATGTTGGCCCTCAAGGAAGAGGGCGTAAAGACAATATTCGGATATCCTGGCGGTTCGATAATGCCAGTATTCGATGCCCTGTACGACTATACACGTGGCGAGAAGAAGGCATTTGATCATATTCTCGTGCGCCACGAACAGGCTGCCACACATGCGGCCGAGGGATATGCCAGGGTGAGTGACGAAGTGGGAGTGTGTATCGTAACAAGCGGTCCGGGTGCAACGAATACCCTCACGGGTGTTGCCGACGCCATGATGGACTCCACACCTATCGTGGTGATTGCAGGACAGGTGGGAGTGGGCGTACTTGGTACTGACGCCTTCCAGGAGGTTGACCTCGTGGGTGTGGCTCAACCCATATCCAAGTGGAGCTATCAGATACGACGTCCCGAGGATATTGCCTGGGCGGTGAGTCGTGCTTTCTATATTGCACGTACGGGACGTCCCGGTCCTGTCGTACTCGACTTCCCCAAGAACGCACAGGTAGATAAGACAGAGTGGAAACCTGCCAAGG